>CAISZK010000340.1 GCA_903889915.1 uncultured Bacteroidota bacterium | reverse complement strand
CCTAGCAATTAAAAACATAGAAATGGCATGGAGTAAGTCCATTAGAAGTTGGCCTATTATTCTTCAACAATTTTTAATTATCTTTGAAGACAGATGTAGGCTCTAAATATCCAGTTTACACAATCTGCTTTATACTCTCAATATTTGTACTATTTCTAAATAGAACTTTTAACATCTGCATGTATTTGTCTGGTTTTTAGTACACATCTGATCACGCTCCTTTGCAAGTTAGCGAGTGATTAAAACGCATGCTCAGATAGCACGCGTTAGCCAGTTAGCACACGTTAGCCTGTTAGTGCGCGTTTCAAACTCATGCTACATTAAAAAACACTGCAAAATGCTTTATAAAAATATTCAAATTTTGTATTGAAAATTATACACGCCCACTCGTCGGGAGACAGAGCGCGAACTTTAGAGTGGATTATTTCGCTCGCACTCGTCGGGAGACAGAGCGCGAACCTGAAGCCAAACGTAATGCGGAAGTTTAATTTTGGTCGGATTACAAATCCTTGTAGTAAAACGGAACGGATTAATTAAATCCGTTCCGGCGGCAATCTTCCGGGCACGACTTGTGGTCGTACACGGGCATTTTTTTAGAAATTCTGTATTATTTCAAAGGTTCCACTTCGAGTATTACAAAAGTACCCGGTTTTATTTTAGGTCTTGGGTGTGGATTTTCTTTTGTAGCAGGTGGTGTTTCTCCATATTCTGCCGTAGGCAAATAAAGTTTGTGGGTCAGCTTGTCAACGGTAATTGTGCGTGCGCCTGTTTGCGTTTTTACGTTTTCAATTACTTTGAAAGTGTTTTCATTTACTTCCTGAACGACTGTCAATGTACCATCTCCATTTGAACTGTATGCTCGTTTCTTTATGGGATCAAATGCAACGCCATCCACACGGTCACCGATAGGTAGGGTTGTTATTACTTTTCCGGTAAGCGCATCAACGATCACCATCAATTTGTCGGTCACACTGAATAAACGATGCGTTTTGGTATCAATGGCGAGGCCGCTGGGTTCTTCACCGGGAGCTACTGACCATGTTTGCTCAACTTTCATTGTTGCCGGATTGATCATGCATAACTTGCTTTTATCTTCGATGTTCACATAGATCTTACCATTGTCATCTGTAACAGAAAATTCAGGTTTTCCACATAAGGCAATTGTTCCGATTACTTTGTCAGTTTTTGCATTTATAACGGTGGCATTGCTATCGCGTCCGTTGAAGGTAAAAACACGATGGGTAAAAGGATCATACAATATTGCATCCGGATTTTTTCCGGTAACTTTTATTTTCTCAATAGTAGTAAGTTTTTTTAGATCAAAAACAGTCACGGATGTATCCCTGCCATTGCTGATAAAACCTTTGTTCAGATCCTTTGCTATGGCAATACCATGGACACCTTTGGTGTCGGTGATCGTTCCAATGGTTTTTCCCGTTGTTGCATCAAGCACCTGCACGATGGTTCCGTGAGAAATAAAAAGATGGTGCGATGAATCGTCAATTGAAATGTAATCCCATGAGCCATCTCCTTCGACGGAATACTTGTGCGAAATTTTATAAGCGCTTGTTGTATCCTGAGCATATGTCAGGGTTGCAGCAATGACTGCCAGCATAAAAATTGTAATTGTTTTCATTGAAAGTTTTAATAAAATTTTAAAATAAGTAAATGGGTGATTTAATAAATGAAAAAACCGTCTCAATAATTGAAACGGTTTTTAGAGTTTTACAGGTTTTTACAACATAGTTTGCGTGTAAAAAACCTGGTCAAAAAAAATTATTTTTTTATTGAATCTTTTTTAATTCCAACAGTATTCTGTTTTGTTGTGCCTGTTGTGGTTGTCTTTGGAGCTACTCTTTGTACCATTGCTTTCTGGCTTAAGAATTTTCCTGCTGCATCATATAAAAGTGAAAGTTGCGATGTGTCTTTTGTTACAATAACCCTATAAGTGATCACACTATTTTTGTCCATTTTGAAGGCATTCTTTGGAGTGTAACCGGCCCATGTTTTTGTAAGATCATCCTGAATTGTTTTTGGAAGGTCAGTAATTTTAACTGCAACTCTTGTGTTACCTGTTTGAGGAGTTGTTGTCGTTTTTGTTGTAGTTGTACCTGTAGTTTTTGTTGTGGTCGGAGTTGTTGTTGTGGTCTTGTCCTGAGCATTTACAAATACAATGGCAAATGCAAGAATTAATACTAAAGCAAATTTTTTCATAGTGCTGAATTTTAAGGTTTATTTATTGTTGATTTATTTAATTTCGATTTAGATACGAAAGTATATGTTTCAATTTAACTCACCTGTTAACCACTTGTTAATTGATGTTAATGTTTTAACCAGATATTTCAGAACCAGTTATTACAAATATCCTGTTTGCAAATTACTCTAATTTCAAATCACTTCACGAAACTTTGCAGAGTTGGATTCAAATCGGTGAATTATTGGTAATGGTTGAAGGTATCAGAAGATCATCAACTGACCCTATAATACCTCCATACTTCATTCCGATTAAAAATTCTTGTAGGTTCGTTTTCTGTCCGCCCCTCTGTCACTGGATTTCCATTCTGATTTGTTTTTCTTTTCGCCGCCTTTGAATTTGTCTTTGCTGTAAAAATTTCTTTCTCTTTTTTCTCTTGGAGGCCCTGAAGGTCTCTCATATTTTCTGTCGGAACTTCTTTCAGATTTCTTACCATATTTCCTGTCAGGTTTCCTGTCTGATCCTTCTTCTGAAGGCCTGTCGGAGGCGCGCTCAACAACGAGTTTCCTGTCGTTGATCTTTGCATTGTTCATAGCCTTCATCACATCTTCAGCATAACCTTCTTCAACTTCGAAAAATGAAAAACTGTTTTTCAGGTCTATTCTTCCTATCGGAACTTTCATTCCTCTTGTGTTGTTGTTGATCAGGCTGAT
>CAISZK010000339.1 GCA_903889915.1 uncultured Bacteroidota bacterium | reverse complement strand
TGATTCCGCTACCGGCATAGCCGAAAGCGCATTGATGTACGCAAAGAAAGTTCATATCAGACAGAAACAAGTTTTTAGTGTGACGAATTATTTATCAGGTTCTGTAAAATTGCTTGCAGCTATCATTGGTACCAACAATACCCACGACTGGCAGATTTCAAGGGATATTTCCGACCCTGCAGGCTGGACAGTTGTTATCCTTCCTTCAACCAAAAAATCCAGAACAATTGTGAGTGGATTAAAACCCGGTGAACTGGTTTATTTTCGTCATCGCGTTTTGAACAAAGATGGATATTCTGATTGGGACGAAGTCTTAAGCATTATTGTAAAATAACCTTCTTCTTTGTTTTTTTTAAGCTGGTTTTCATGATTGCCGCATGTTCCTTTGGAGCATGCGGCTTTTTTGCTGTTTCCGGACAGCAGGTTTGCGCGAATATCATGAAAATTTTTACATGCATACACGTTGTGTTTGTAAGCATAACGATTGTGAATACAAGCATCCACGATGTGTTTGCAAGCATAACGGTTGTGAATGCTGGCATCCACGATGTGTTTGCAAACATATCGGTTGTGAATGCAAGCATCCATGATGTGTTTGCAAGCATAACGGTTGTGAATGCATGTATCCACGATGTGTTTGCATGCATAATGGTTGTGAATGCAAGCATCCACGATGTGTTTGCATGCATAATGGTTGTGAATGCAAGCATCCATGATGTGTTTACATGCATAATGGTTGTGAATGCATGCATCCATGATGTGTTTGCATGCATAGTGGTTGTGAATGCAAGCATCCACGATGTGTTAGCAAGTATAATGGTTATGTTTGCAAGCAAAATGATGATTTATGAACTTGTAAAGATGGGGTGTGATTGGGTAATTGAGGGAGTGTAAAGCAGATTGTGTAAACAGGGTTTTCAAGTCACAAAACAGTAAAGAGTGTGACGACCAAAAATTAAATAATGTCAGGTAGTACCAACAAAAAAATCAAACAGTAAAAATTATTCTTGGAATTGTAAATCCAATTAAAAATAATTTTTACTTTTGAAAAATATTTCGACCAAACAAAAACACCCTGCCTATGATTTTGGAGAACGAGAATAAAAGCCTAAATGTTTACCTAAGGATTAACTTTAAAGTGAAATATGGAAAATTAAATCCAGTGTGTAAACTTAAAGCAAGCATCATTAAGAATAAACCAATTTTATAAATGAAAATTATAAATGGCCTTTAACGAAAACACCCGCGTAAAAATTCCTGCTATCCTTCATCTGTGCAGATTGGGTTATCAGTACATCTCATTATCGAATGCGAAAATTGATGAGGGTACGAATATTTTTACCGAAATTTTTGCGGAAAGCCTTGTTCGCATTAACCCTGACATGGATCAGGATGATATTAAAAGAACTTTTGAAAATGTTTCTTTGGCCCTGGATAATGAAGATATGGGAGAGGCATTTTATAAAATGATCACTGCCACATCGGGAATAAAACTGATTGACTTTAGCAGCACGGAGAATTTCAAAAAAAATAACTCTTTTCATGTTGTCACGGAGCTTACCTATAAAAATGGCGAAGATGAATTTCGCCCGGACATTACACTTCTGATAAATGGAATGCCTCTTGCATTTGTTGAAGTGAAAAAGCCTAATAACCGGGAGGGAATACTTGCTGAAAGAAACAGGATACATGTAAGATTCAAAAATAAAAAGTTCAGGAAATTCATCAATATCTCACAGGTGCTCGTGTTCTCGAATAACATGGAATACGATACCGAATCCATAGTGCCGATTCAGGGCGCTTTTTATTCTACGGTTTCCTATCAAAAGGCCGATTTTAACTGCTTCCGGGAAGAAAAGAAATTTAATCTTAGTGAAATTCTTCTTGAGGAAGATAATGATGTGGAAAATTTTGTACTGAAAGACAACAATCTTTCATCAATTAAACACTCTCCTGAATTTCTTACAAACAAAGAAGTTTATACCCCTACCAACAAAATCTTAACATCATTATTTTGCAAGGACAGGCTTGCATTGCTCTTGAAATACAGCATTGCTTATGTCAACAGCGAAACCGGACTGGAAAAGCACATCATGCGTTATCCGCAACTGTTCGCCACGCTGGCCATTGAAGAAACGCTGAATAAGGATATAAAGAAGGGCATCATCTGGCACACCCAGGGCAGTGGCAAAACGGCGCTGGCTTTTTACAATGTCCATTACTTGACCGATTATTTCCAAAAGAAGAATGCTGTCCCTAAGTTTTATTTTATTGTTGACCGCATTGACCTGATGATACAGGCAAACAAAGAATTTTCAAGCCGTGGACTTATTGTGCATAATGTAAATTCAAAAGAAGATCTTATCAGGGATTTCAGATTTCGTGGGGCAAAACACAACCTTTCAGGACAACGTGAGATTACGGTGGTGAATATACAGAAATTCAAAGAGGATGCGGATTTCCTGAAACCTACCGATTACGATATACATGTGCAGCGAATTTATTTCCTTGATGAAGTCCACCGCAGCTACAATCCAACAGGTAGTTTCCTTGCTAATCTTTTCAGTTCCGACCGAGATGCCATTCTTATCGGATTGACAGGAACGCCACTAATTGGCAAAGATCGCCGTTCGCGTGACACCTTTGGAGATTACATTCATAAATATTATTACAACGCCTCCATTGCTGATGGCTATACTTTGAAGCTGATTCGTGAAGGAATAGAATCGAATTACAAAATACAACTGGCATCGGTTTTAAAAGAGGTTGAGATTTTAAAAGGCGATGTGGAAAGACGGTTCATATTTTCGCATGAAAAATTTGTAGAGCCCATGCTCGATTATATCGTAAGGGATTTTATCAACAGCAAAATAAGATTTGGTGATGATACCATCGGTGCAATGGTGGTTTGCGACAGTTCTGATCAGGCTAAAAAGTTGTTTGAGATTTTTAATACGAAGTACAACCTTTCAATAAACGTTGCTGAAACCGAACCGGAATATACTATGGCTGCAGAACTGTCTGTTGTATATGAATCGTATCAAAAGAAACATGCAAAAAATTTAAAAGCATCTTTGATACTGCACGACATTGGTACAAAGGACGACCGCAAGAAAGAAGTTGAAGAATTTAAAGACGGCAAGACTGATTTTCTGTTTGTATATAATATGCTGCTTACCGGTTTTGATGCCAAGCGGCTTAAGAAGCTTTATATTGCAAGAATAGTCAAAGACCATAACCTGCTGCAAACACTCACCAGGGTGAACCGTCCGTATAAGGATTTCAGGTATGGTTTTGTGGTTGATTTTGCCGATATACGCAAAGAGTTTGATGCAACCAACAAAGCATATTTCGAGGAATTGCAATTGGAGTTGGGTGATGAGATAGCGAACTACACCAACCTCTTTAAATCGAAAGAAGAGATTGAAGAAGAGATCAGGGAAATAAAAGAGAAACTGTTTCATTACGACCTGCAGAATGCCGAAGTGTTTTCGCAACAGATAAGCCAGATTGAGGATCGTTTGAAAGTGCTTGAAATAAAGAAAGCGCTTGGAAATGCAAAGGACCTGTACAACATCATTCGCATGCTGGGGCATTATGAATTGCTGGAAAAAGTAGATTTCAAAAAGCTGAACGAGTTGTATAATGAAACCTCGCATCACATGGATCTGCTGAATTTGAAAGACACTGTGCAAAACAGTACTGACACCACCAACTTGCTTAACATAGCTTTGGAAAATGTGCTGTTCATGTTTCGCAAGGTGTCGGAAGAAGAGCTGATCATTGCCGATCAGTTGAAAGACATGCTCCGTAAAACGCGCGAAGCGTTGGGAAGCAATTTTGATCCTAAAGACCCGGAATTTGTTACACTGCATGAAGAACTGATGCGGCTGTTCAAAAAGAAAAATCTTGATGAAATAACGCAGGAGGAAATGATACGAAATATCGGGTCTCTTCAAATGATCTATGATAGAGTGAGTGAACTGAACCGCAAAAACAACCTGCTGAAAGCAAAATATGAAAGCGATGCAAAGTATGCACGCATTCATAAACGCATCATGGAAAGGGGCAATATTACAAAGCGTGAAAGCGAAATCTGCGATACCTTGCTTGTCATCAAAAAACAGGCGGATGAAAAGGTTTTGATCAATACAAAATTATTGAACAACGAAGGTTATTTCGACCAGTTGATGATGCAGATGGTGGTTAGCAGTTTTTTGAATAATAAGATAAGTTTGGATACCGATGCAGCAAAATATATCAACAACTGTGTGGTGAAGGAATACATTAACGAATATCAGGGGGTACCGGCATGGTAGCATTTAGCAATCGGAAAGCATTTGTCCCGTAGGGACATAATATCGGTATTAGTAGCACAATAGGGATCGAAAAGCCAATGTCCCGTAGGGACAAAATATCGGTAGCAAAGATAAATAAGGACAAAAAAGTTCCGTAGGAACGATATATTGATAACAAAAAAACAAAAACGACTTCAAACAAAAAACATTTTTCAAATGCCAAACACGTACACCCAAATCCACATTCACGCCGTTTTCACTGTTCAATCGCGAATATGCATTATTGGCAAATCATGGAAAGACGAATTATACAAATACATCACCGGCATCATACATCAAAACAATCACAAATTATTAATCATAAATGGGATGCCCGACCATATCCATATTTTATTTGGTATGCGACCATCCCAATCATTATCCGATTTGATGCAGGATATAAAAGGGAGTTCATCAAAATGGATTAACGAAAAGAAATTAATTGCAGTGAAATTTTCATGGCAGGAGGGTTACGGTGCGTTTTCATATTCAAAATCGGAATTGCCGACGGTGATCAATTATATCGAGAAACAGCAAGAGCATCATGGTAGAAAAACGTTTGTTGAGGAATATCGGGAATTGTTGAAAGAATTTGATATCGATTATGATGATAAATATATTTTCAAACCCGTTGACATATTCCATACCTGACGGCATGGCTTGTTGCGTTGAATGGATTTGTTACCGATATACTGTCCCTAACGGGACAAAAAAAATATACCATACCTGACGGCATGGCATTTTATGATGAATGGTTTTTCTACCGATATCTTGTCCCTAACGGGACATTGATTCCCGAAATGCCCGGGGATGTTGAATGCCGAAAAGGCCAATCCCGTAGGGATTAAATATCGGTAGCAAAATAGAGCAGAGATAAATAAAAGTCCCGTTGGGGACGAGATATTTTGAAAATGAAAAAATGGCAAAAGGAATATACCATACCTACGGCATGGCACTTTATGTTGAATGGATTTGTTACCGATATTCTGTCCCTAACGGGACAAAAAAAATATACCATACCTGACGGCATGGCATTTTATGATGAATGGTTTTTCTACCGATATCTTGTCCTTAACGGGACTTTGATTCCCGAAATGCCCGGGGATGTTGAATGCCGAAAAGGCCAATCCCGTAGGGATTAAATATCGGTAGCAAGAATGAACAAAGATGAATAAAAGTCCCGTAGGGACGAAATATGAACGAAATATTTTGAAATAGCAAACAATGAATAAAAAATATCCCATACCTACGGCATGGCGTTTTGCGATGAATGGGGTTGTTACCGATAT
>CAISZK010000338.1 GCA_903889915.1 uncultured Bacteroidota bacterium | reverse complement strand
TTCAAAACTCCCAAACAACCCCAGAAATCCTGTGCAAACAATATACAGAGGATAGATGATTTGCAAAGGGAGATAAAAGTACATCAATTTTTTCTTATTTGCGAAAGTAGAAATTCCTGTCAAAACAGGCAGGTCAACTACAGATTTTATAATGAAAAATTCAAGGAACAACCAAAGAAATGGTGTGAAAAAAAACGACATAATCAGGCTTGCAACGATGACCGAATTGAACAATAAAACCAGCAGAGCAACGGTGATAGTTGCAATATTGGTATAGCCGCGGCTCTTGGAAACCCAGCGTTTTCTTTGATTCAAAAACATCTTCAGTGAAGGTTGAGCAGTTGTTTCAACGATAGCTTCACGCGATTTGATGAAAGCGATTTTTTTATGCTGTGCTTTCATTTTATGCAGTAAAAAAATATCATCACCGGAAGTGTAATTTAAATCATCATCATAGCCTCCTGCTTGAAGAAAAGCGGACCTTTCATAAGCAAGGTTGGCGCCATTGCACATTGTAGGCATACCCAGTTGGATTGAGGCAGCACCGGAGGCTATAAGACTGAGGAACTCTAATGCCTGCATTTTATTGAATATTCCTTTTTCATTTTTAAAACACACGGGTCCGGCAATCATGGCAGGCTTCATTTTTTCATAGTAACCGGCAATGGCAGTTATCCATCCTTCGCTCATGCTGCAATCAGCATCCGTAGTAATGATGAGGTCACTTTGTGTAATGTTGACAGCTCTGGTGATTGCGGCTTTTTTAAAAGAAGTTTTCCTTTGTGAAAGATTGAGGAGTGAAATACTTTTATGTGAATTCGCTAACATGAATTTTGTCACCAGCGAAAATGTATGGTCGGTTGAAGAGTCATTAACAACAATAATTTCATAGAGAGAAGAAGGATAGTTTTGAGCGGTGACCTTTTCAAGACAGGGAATAATGTTTTTCTCTTCATTGCGAACAGGTATGATCACAGTGACCTTTGTAACAGGAGATGTGATTGTGTTTTTCCACCATTTCAACCTGAACCAGGCAACATTAAAAGCAATGATTATGATGGCATAGCAGGAGCCAACGATGATAAATAAAATAGCCGGAATTTCGGTCAGTAGATTCAAATTATTTTAGTGAAATAAAGTCTGTAAAGATAGTTCCAAAATTATTAAAATCTGAATAGAAATTTATGATTGCGGGCTTTGCAGCTTTTCATGACGCAAAAAATGAATTTTCGCATTAAGCTCATTCTAAAATCAAAATTGACCATTGACTATTGACAAATGACTATTGACAAATGACTATGCATTTCAGAATTACTTATACTGAAATTGACTCTTCACTGCATGTTCGATGGTAATGAAAGGATCCACATATCGCTTGTGTTTGCACTTGTTGTTTGTCTTTTGATCAATCAACACAGAAATGTTTATCTCAAGAGCATTATTGGCCGCTCCTGCAAGTTTTGAAACTGTCAGATCATAGCTTAGTGAAACAAAAGGATGATATCTTTTAGAGTATGCAGGAATACCTGCACCTGCTATGAAAATAACTGCATCGGCATTGCCCAAAGGAGCAGTCCATGTGCGAAACCATGTCCCTACGTAAACGGTATGGTTGAACAGGAAATTTGAGCCGAACAAATAAGTCTTCATCTTTTTTTGACCTTCATAAACTCCCGTAAAAGATATGCTGTTGTCTGATTTCAGATCGCGCTGAATGCTGGTATGAATAACAAGTTTACGCGGCAGAACTGATTCAAAATTGTAGAAAAAATGAGAAGGCTCCAGTATGTGATAACACGCAATGCCTCCCGTAATGTGGTAATACAACCTGTTTAGTTTTTGCCTGTAATCAAACACACCTCCAACCGCAAGATCAGGAACAATGCGGCCTGAATTATCATCTTTACCTGAAAAACTGCTTGAGGTAATGAAGTCCCCGTCAACAGGGCTGTACTGATCACTAAAAATAAGCTTATCCCAGTTGATGCTTTTTTGTATGATCGAAGGTTCAACACCGAATTGAAAATTAAAATCGTTTTTCTTGCTAAAGCTTACCGGTCTTATAGAAAATGGCACACCAATAGAAATTGTCTTTAAATTTCCGCTGCTAAGATTGGAAGGACCTTCATCATCATTAGCGACAATAACACCAATGCCACCGAGGCCAAAATCGTTGGGGATATTATATTCCCAACTGAATTTTTGTGAATTGTAATGCCCCGGCAGTGTCGGCCATAATGATCTGTATGTTGCCGAAACGTATGTGCCACCCGTGAAGCCACAGAAAGCAGGATTATAGTAAAGCTGGTTAAAATAAAACTGTGAAAAGCTGGGGTCCTGGGCAAAAAGTTTGCCACAGAAAACCAAAAGAAATATTGCTATCAGGTACTTTTTCATTTTCATTTTATCTGACTAAAGTAACAGTGCCGCTTTTTGCTGTTTTATAATGTTGTTTATCGTCGGTGCCATTCCAATCGGAGTCATCGAGGAACTTTGCATAAATCGTCCATGTGTACACATCAAAAGGCAGTTCATTTCCTTTGAGATCTTTTCCTTTCCAGCCTTCACTGGGGCGTCCATAGATATCCAATTTATTAGTTTCCCATTTCAGGTTTCCCCACTCATCATAGATTTGCATTTGGAAGACTTTTAAACCCTTTCCGATGGGCTTGAATTGATTTACCAATGTATCAGGATCACCAGGATACAATGCATTTGGGACACGCAGAAAATAATCTTCATCATCCACCAAATGTGAGACACTGTCTTCACAGCCATAATTATTGATGGCTATAAGCGTCACATAGTAGTTGCCATTATTAACGAAGCTGTGGGTAATGTTTACATCGGTGGTATTATCAGTAGTCCCATCTTCAAAATTCCAGAGGTAATTTATTGCATATTGTGAAGTATTGATGAATTGAACATCATCATCCTTGTGAGGGTTGTTACCTACAACACTGAAACCTGCAACAGGTTGCGGATAGACAGTAATGATGACGTTGAAAATATTTCCAATACAACTTCCTGCTGTAGGAGTGACGGAATAAGTTGCCGTTTGCAATGCCTGTGTGTAGTTCGTCAGGTCACCATTTATCGAAGGTTGATTTGAGTTTGAAGTGCCTCCTGTCATGCCTCCTGTAACCGTAGGTGATGACCAGCTATATGTGGTTCCGTTGGGTACAATAGTCGCATTTGTAGGTATTCCGTTATGTGGAGTAACAGTAAATGTTTCACCCGGACAAATAAATGCTTTCTGGTCCGGTATATGTGGTGCAGGGTTAATGGTAACCATGAGTGTAAAAGGTGGACCAGAGCAAAAATCAGGTGCTCCTGATGTTGGTGTGATGGTGTAAGTAGCTGTTTGAGGAAGATTGGATGAATTGTATAATGAGCCGTTGAAGGAACTTTGATTAATCCCCGATGAGCCTCCTGATAAATTACCGGTAGTGGTTGGTGCTGACCAGCTAAATGATGTGCCATTAGGTACGATTGTATTTGGCGGATTATTTAAAGGCACTTGTAAAGAGAATACTTCGCTGCTGCACTGAGTCAAAAATTTGTTGGGTATTAAAGGTGTTGGATTAACAGTAACTGTAACTGTGAACATACTTCCAGGGCAACCATTGAAAATAGGCACCACATAATAAATGGCTGTTTGAGGAGTATTCGTTGGATTCAGCAGGGTGTCACCTATCATTGTTTGATTTGTTCCTGCATTGCCCCCGGTAATTCCTCCTGTCACTATTGGTGCTGACCAGCTATAAGTAGTACCGATAGGCGCAATTGTATCCGGTGGGCTGTTTTGCGGGAAAGCATAAAAATAATTTCCGCTGCAAACGGTTTCAGTCAAATTTGGAATAACCGGAATTGGATTGATGAGAACCGTCAATGAAAATGCCGGTCCTTCGCACAATCCTGCAGAACCTGAAGTGGGTGTTATGATGTAAATAGCAGCTTGCGGCACGCTTGTGGTATTTGTCAATGTACCGTTGATGATACCGGAACCTGCAGCACCACCTGTAACACCAGTGGTAACTGTAGGTGCAGCCCATGTGTAAGTTGTTCCCAAAGGAACAATGGTTGAAGGAGGATTATTCAGAGGATTGTAAGTAAACTGACCGGAACCGCAAATAGTGATGGTGTCATTTGGAATTTTTGGCTTGGCATCAATAGTGACAGTTACAGTAAAACTATTGCCTGTACATTGACCAGCAGTTGGTGTTACCGTATAGGTCGCCGTCGCAGGATTATTGGTATTATTGATGAGTGTCTGACTGATGCCGGATTGTCCGGTTGGTTGGGCAGATCCTCCTGTCAGTGCTCCGGCTGGTGCTATGACAGGCACACTCCATGTATAAGTTGTGCCTGCAGGTACTATTGTTGCCGGAAGATTATTTACCGGAATGACAGTGAATGTTGCTCCGCTGCATACTGTAGCCACTTGAGGAGGTATCAAAGGCGTAGGATTTACTGTAACTATCACTGTGAAATTATTGCCGGGACAACCATTTGCGTTTGGTGTTACAGTGTATGTTGCAGTTGCAGCAGTGTTTGTATTGTTGGTAAGCGTTTGGCTAACGGAAGTCTGTCCGGTCAATTGTGAACTGCCTCCTGTGATACTTCCGGGAGGGCTAATAACCGGAGTACTCCATGTGTAAGTTGAACCTGCAGGAACAATTGCGGTTGGAGGATTGTTTGTGGGGCTGACAGTAAATGTTGCACCACTGCATATTGTTGTTGATTGTGCAGGTATCAATGGTGCGGGATTAACTGTTACCGTTACTGTATATGTATTTCCTATACAATTGCCAATAGCAGGAGTCACTGTGTACACTGCTGTTGCCGTGCTATTCGTAATATTTGTCAATGTTTGACTGATGGAAGTCTGTCCTGTTAACACAGCGCTTCCTCCTGTCAGCGATCCAGGTGGATTGATAACAGGTGCTCCCCATATAAATGTAGAACCTATGGGCAAAATGACTTGTGGAGGATTGTTTACCGGTGAGACAGTAAAAGCAGACCCACTACATATTGTCGCTGTTTGAGCCGGAACAACAGGTGTCGGATTCACTGTAACAGTGAGGGTAAAATTATTCCCCGGGCAATTTCCAGTTGAACCTGATGTCGGTATAATAGAGTATGTAACTGTTGCCGGACTTGTAATTAAATTTGTGAGCGTTTGACTAATGACAGGCTGCCCGGTTAACTGTGCATTGGCGCCGGATATGGCACCAACAGGATTAACCACAGGAACGCCCCATGTATAAGTTGTACCCGTAGGAATTATTGCCGTTGGAGGATTGTTAAGTGGATTTATTGTGAATGAATCACCACTACAGATGATAGCTGTTTGTGCAGGAACTGTTGGTGTTGCATCAACTGTAACATTAATCGTAAAGTTATTACCAACACAACTTCCTGACAAAGGAGTTACATTGTAAGTTTCAACCCCGGGGTTTATTGTTGAATTATAAAGTATCTGAGTTATTGAAGACACACCGGTTGCCTGAGCACTTCCACCGGTGATGGTAGCAACTGGAGTACTGACAGGTGAGGTCCATGTGTAGGTTGTACCCAGGGGTACCAGAGTAGAAGGCGGATTGTTTGCAGGATTGATCACAAATGCAGAGCCACTGCAGATAGTTGTTGCCTGCACGGGAATAAATGGTCTTGGATTTACAGTTACTGTTACAGTAAAAGAATTGCCAACGCAATTTCCTGTCGAACCGGATGAAGGTGATACAATATAAGTTACAATTGCCGGACTGTTTGTGATATTTGTCAGAGTCTGGCTAATGATGGCTTGCCCAGTTGACTGTGCACTGTCACCGGTAATAGCACCCAAAGGGGTAATTGTAGGTGTTGACCACGTATAGGTAGTACCTGCCGGAATGATTGTTGTTGGAGGATTATTCAAAGGGTTTATTGTAAATGTGTTTCCGCTACAAATGGTAACAGTTTGTGCCGGTACAACGGGTGTTGTATTTACTGTTACTGTTAATATGAAAGTATTGCCGGTACAACCGATTGCATCAGGTGTTATCGTATAAATTGCAGTTGCAGGATTTATTGTTGTATTATTCAATGTTTGGCTGATAGAGGTCTGCCCGGTTAATTGAGAGCTTCCGCCCGTTATTGTGCCCAAAGGATTTATAACAGGAGAATTCCATGTATAGGTTGTAGTTGCAGGAACAATCGCTGTAGGAGGATTGTCCTGTGGGATGATCGTAAAAGGAGTTCCACTGCATACGGTCGAAGTTAATTGTGGAATTATTGGTGTTGGGTTTATTGTTACAGTTACGGTAAAAGCAGGGCCAGTACAGCTTCCTAAAGCTGCTGAAGTTGTTGGTGTCACAGTATAAGTAGCAATAGCGGGACTGCTGGTTGTGTCTGTGAGTGTTCCAATAATATTTGCTCCACTTCCTGCGGCACCTCCTGTAAATCCTGCACCAGTGGGAGCAGACCAGCTATAGGTTGTTCCCAAAGTAACGATACCATTTGTTCCGTCAACGGGTGTTACTGTTACTCCAATACCACTACACACAGTTGAGGACATTGCTGTAATGGCAGGCATAGGATTTACAGTAATCAAAATATTTGTAGTAGCACCCGGACAAGCATTTGCCAATGGTGTAACAATATATGTCACCGTACCGGCAGTAGCCCCCGGATTTGTTAATGGCTGGGCAATCGTTGTTCCGTTTGATGCACTCGCGCCTGTTATTCCACCTGTAATAGTACCAACAGTCCAGCTAAATGAAGCACCAGCAACATTGCTTACCAATGCAATATTTGAAACAGCTCCGCTACAAATAGAGGTTGGAATTGCAGTTACATCAGGTAAAGGATTTACTGTTACGATAAAGTTTGTTGCAATACCGGCGCATGCATTTGCTGATGGGGTGACAATATAAGTAACCGTTCCTGCGGTTGTTCCCGGATTGGTCAATGTCTGGGCTATTGTCAAACCGTTTGAAGCGCTGGCGCCTGTTATTCCACCTGTAATTGGTCCGATTGTCCAACTGAATGAAGTCCCTGCAACATTGCTTAACAATGCAATGTTTGTTGTA
>CAISZK010000337.1 GCA_903889915.1 uncultured Bacteroidota bacterium | reverse complement strand
TACAAAGCTTTTCCAGGGTCCTGACCTTGATTATTCACAAAACTTTTATTGGGCTCCTGTGAATTGTGTAGGTTTAAAATTGAGTGTTCCGATAACAGGAAGTATCAAAAACATCTATGCTGTTAAAGAATACAAACTGAAATTATCGCAAACAGATCTGGCGCTAAAACAAAAAACAGCAGATGTAACCTATGAAGTGCAGTCAGCATTGACCAAACTAAATAATACCAAACAAAATCTCTCAGTCACAAAAGACCACTATCAGCTTTCTCAAAAAGTTTATGATCTGAATAAACAGCAGTACAACACCGGTGACTTCTCTTATCAAAAGCTGCTGGACACAGAGAAATCATTGAGCACTGCAGAGCAGGATTACATCACGGCAGTGTACGAATTTCTGATTGCAAAAATAAATTATCAGAAGGCAGTAGGGAGTTTTTAATCCTGAAAAACGCGACGAAGTTATCCAAGAATTAATAACCTCCTGACAAAGTTTATCAGCAAATTTTTTTACGGTTTTATCAAACTTTTCTCAAGCATTCCTTTTTTGTTTTTACTCACTCAAATTACAGAAAAAATGATGTTCGTTGTTCCGGAAGGGCAATGTTCGAAAAAATAATGGGGCTCGAATTTTTGTTGTGTTACTTTTTAGTAATTCAGATTTCGTAAAAAAACTGCAATTATTTCATTTTGTGAGAGCATAAATATATCACTTTAGCCCTGACAGGACAACAACAAAACCCCTGACTGCTGTGGCTTTCAGGGGGTTTTTATTATCACAATCCCATGCTTAATTTGTAAAGGTCCCTGCATAGGAAGGCTTCTATGAAAGGTTCATGATGACAGTTACAAAAAATACATACCTTTGACAGAGTAAGTTTGTTTCATTAATTATTAGCTGTTAATAGTCCGATACTTTTTAAAATAATTTCGAATCATGATCCTGTCTGGTTTTGATAATCTTCAATCTATTTCAGTGATTGCCGGTTTCACACTGATCATATCTAGTGTGGTTTTTCTATTAAGAAATCAATACAGGACTGCTGTCATTTTATTGATCCTTGGCGCTGTCGGAATTTATTTATTTTCGGCTTTGCTCGATCCTTTTCTCAATTTGTGGGATGAAAGATTTCATGCGCTGGTGGCAAAAAACTTATAAGATCATCCGTTTAAACCGACACTTTATGACGACCCTGTGATCAGTATGGCTTATGACAACTGGGATCGTTCCATTATTTGGTTGCACAAGCAACCCTTATTCCTCTGGCAAATAGCGCTCAGTTATAAAATATTCGGTGTTTCGGAATTTTCATTGCGTTTACCAAGTGCCCTGATGAGCGGCCTAATGATAATTTTCGGCTATAGATCAGGCCGGATATTTATCAATAAAAGAGTTGGATTTTACACTGCATTTTTATTTTCGACCTCTTTCTATATGATTGAACTAATCTCCGGCCGGCAGCAAGTTGATCATAATGATATTGCATTCCTGTTTTATGTTTCTGCCAGCATCTGGGCCTGGTGTGAATACATTTATACCGGGAAAAAATATTGGATTATATTTATTGGTGTTTTTTCAGGTTGTTCAATTTTGTGTAAATGGTTTGCAGGATTGCTTGTTTATTCAGGTTGGTTCATTTATTCGGTGATTTCAAATAAATCTGAAATTAAAAAATACAAGGATATCCTGCTTTCATTTATTGTGACGGTTATAATTGTGTTGCCATGGCAAATCTTCATTTTTTGCAAATATCCAACAGAGGCAAACTATGAGTTCAATTATAACTCCAGGCATTTTTCACAGGCCCTGGAAGGACATGGCGGTGATGCATGGACACACTTTGATAATATAGGAATTATGTATGGAAAACTGGTGCCGTTTATTCTTCTTTTTGGATTTATTTTGCTTTATAAAAAAATTGAAAACAAACGTCTCAGAATAGCATTTGTCAGCTTTACATTTTTCGTTTATTTGTTCTATACACTGGCAAAAACAAAAATGCTTAGTTATCCATTTGTGGCAGCCCTACCGGTATTCATGAGTCTTGCTTGCATCATGGATTTTATGTTTTCCAAAATAGAACTTTTAAAAATCCGGCGATTGATGGTTGCAATCATTCTGTTTTTTGTAATCATATTCACCGGTTACATCAACCTGGATTTTCAACAAATTCAGGGCACTCATACACTGCTGAAAGATGAAAACCAATATTCAAAAATGCTGATGTATAACCGGGAAGTTTTTTTGGATATTAAAGATTCCCTGCCACGGAATTCCGTGCTGTTTAATATAAAGGGGCAACATTATGTGGAATCAATGTTCTATACCGGTTTTCCTTCTTACAATCTTGTTCCTTCGGTCGAGCAGTGTAATGAAGTGAAAAAAAGCGGAAAGGTTGTTGTACTTTTTAAAAACAGTGATACAGATCTGCCTGAATATTTAAAAAACGACAAGAGTGTAATAAAACTTCAAAGACAATTACAAGGTTATGATTAATGAAAATTAAATTGTGCTGGGGGGGGAATAAGTTCAATAGTAATGGCAGTTGTTTGTAATTGATCTTACTTGCACTCTAATTCCTCACACTATCTTCGTCTATCCCTTAATTTCTCCTTATCTCAGAGGAAAATCCAATATCTTTGCAGCTTTAGAATTTTGATTATGGAAAATAGAATAAGGGTGCGATTTGCACCAAGTCCAACGGGACCTTTGCACATTGGCGGAGTACGCACTGCTCTTTATAATTATTTGTTTGCTCAGAAACTCGGAGGTGATTTCATCCTGAGGATAGAGGATACGGATCAGGCACGTTTTGTTCCCGGTGCTGAAGAGTATATTATTGAATCGCTTGCATGGTGCGGGATTAAATTCAGCGAAGGTGTCCATGTTGGCGGACCTTATGCGCCTTACCGGCAATCGGAAAGGAAAAATATTTACAGGCAATATGCCGATCAGTTGATCGAAAACGGGCATGCATATTACGCATTCGATACTTCCGAAGAGCTTGAAGCAAAAAGAAAAGAATATGACTCCAAAAAACAAACATTTCAATATTGTCCTGCTAACCGCGACACCATGAAGAATTCACTGAGCATGACCGATGCAGAAGTGAAACAAAAAATTGAAAGCGGAGAGCATTATGTGATAAGAATAAAAATTCCTGATCACACAACCGTTATTGTGAACGACCTGATAAGAGGAAAAGTGATCGTTGATTCTTCTATGCTTGATGATAAAGTTTTATTCAAATCGGATGGTTTGCCAACTTATCATCTGGCAAATGTTGTTGATGATTACCTGATGAAGATTTCGCATGTAATTCGTGGTGAAGAGTGGCTTCCATCTGCTCCATTGCATGTGCTTTTGTACAGGTTTCTTGGTTGGGAAAATGAAATGCCTTTCTTTGCTCATGTTCCTTTGCTGTTAAAACCTGATGGCAATGGAAAGCTTAGCAAACGCGATGGAGATAAACTTGGATTCCCCGTGTTCCCATTGAGATGGACTGACCCTAAAACAAAAGATGTATCTTCAGGATATCGTGAATCCGGTTATTTTCCGGAAGCAATGGTGAACATTATTGCACTGCTGGGTTGGAACCCTGGAACAGAACAGGAATTGTTTTCTATGGAAGAGCTGATACAGGCATTTTCTCTCGAAAGAGTGGGCAAGTCAGGTTCAAAGTTTGATCCTGAAAAAGCAAAATGGTTCAATCATCAGTATCTGTTAAAGAAATCTGATGAAGAAATAGCAAATCTTTTTTCAGTGATCGTTAAGGAAAAAGGCATTCAGGCAGGGCATGATCAATTGGTAAAAATCTCTCACCTTGCCAAAGAACGCATACATTTTGTTAGTGAACTTTGGGCGCAAACATCATTCTTTTTTGAAGCTCCAAAGACATTTGATGAAAAAGCCGTTAAAGATAAATGGAAAGAAACATCTTCACAACTCGTGGCTGAAGCAAAAGATGTGATTATAGGTGCAGCAGATTTTGCTGCAGCTCCACTGAAAACAACCGTTTCTAACTTCATTCAGGAAAAGAAATACAGCATGGGATTGGTGATGAATGCGCTCAGGATAGCTATTGTTGGCGCATCACTTGGACCGGATCTTTTTGAAATTATCAGCCTGATCGGGAAAGAAGAAACCATCAGGAGAATTGATTTTGCTCTTGCCAATATCAGAAAGTGATAGGGATTGAAGTTTGGTTTTCTTTTGAATTTGGAGGTAAAAAGAAATAAAGGGATATTTTAGAAAACTATGCAAGGAGACCCTGGTGTTTATGCGGCTTTGAGGGAAATGAACATACCATTTGAATATTATGAACACCCTCCTGTTCCAACTGCAGTGGAAGCTGCAATCTATTGGAAAGATATCCGTGCAACTCATTGTAAAAATCTGTTTTTTCGAAATCATAAAGGCAACAAGCATTACCTTGTAATTTTTGAATATTCTCATAGCATTCAGATCAGAGATCTTGAACAAAGACTAAAACAGGGAAAGCTCACTTTCGCATCAGATGAGAGGTTAATGAAATTTCTTGGTGTTAAACCGGGTTCTGTTTCACCTCTTGGATTAATTTATGATACTGCAAAACACGTTCATCTTTTTCTTGATGCAAACCTTGAAAAATCTGAAAAAATAAGTTTTCATCCTAATCTGAACACCGCAACAATAGTGATTGATTACAGAGGTTTTCACCGTTATCTTATTTCACGGGGCAATACTTTTGAGTATGTAAAACTATACGATTAGCAAGAGCCGGCTTTATATCGGACATTTGAGGAAATCCTCTGATGTATTTAGGCCGGTACTTATTTTTTCAACTCCGGATAATCCATTTTTTTATTTCTATTCTAAGAATTTTTTTTACTTTTGTTTCAAACTAAAACAAAAATACTATGAAAAGAAATCTACTTTTAATTACTTTACTTTGTCTCAGCTTTGGGCTGAAAGCTCAATACTGGTCACAACAAAACACCAATATGGTGGGAACCACAATAGGTGTTGATCAAGTTTCAATCGTTGACAGCGTCACTGTATGGGTTGACGGGTTTAATGGTTCAGGTGTTGGTGGATATATTCATGCACTTTCAAGGACACACGACGGTGGAACAACATGGGTTCCCGGAACCTATAGCGGATTTGGTGCTACAGTTCATTCAGCAGTTTTATGTGGTGTTACCAATAGCAAAGGATTTTGCGTCGGATATGACACAGTTGCACAATCAGCTTCATACTGGAAAACTGTTGATGGTGGCGCTACATGGACAACTGTTACAGGAGTTTTAAACAGTTCATCTTCATTTGCCGATGGAGTAAAATTCTGGAATTCACACCAGGGATTTTGTTACGGAGACCCTGTAAGCAGCTACTTCGAAATTTACACAACTTCTGACAGTGGTGCAACATGGACTGCAGTGCCGACAACCAACATTCCTGTAGCTTCTTCAACCACGGAATATGGCTATAATGGTTTTGACTGCGCAGCAATTGTTCCCGGTGGAATCGGATTCTTTTTATCAAACATGGGTCGTGTATTTAAAACTACTGATTACGGTGCAACCTGGAGTCTGACAGCTACCGCTCCTTATACAACTGTACCCAACAGCGGTAAGATCTATGCTTCAAGTGCAAATTATATCATCACTTCAAGCCTCACAGATGTAACCAATGATGTTTGGTCATGGAAATATACAACAGATGGTGGAAGTACATGGGCAACATTTACTCCTGCATCAGGTAATTTTTACACTTATCAAATGTGCTATGTTCCCGGAACAGCAAATCTTTTTGTTGCAGCTTCTCCTTATTCTTCATTAATGGGCGTTGGTTACAGCAATGACGGAGGAATGAACTGGACCGATTTTACCGATGCCACATATTTACAGCCAGCAGGCTCAAACATTCAATGTCTTGGTGTAGGATTCTTCAATCAGAAATTGGGATGGGTTGGTAATTATGACCAGGCTACAACAATTAATTCAATACTCAAGTATTCTAATCCAGGTGGTATTGTTGGTCTTCAATCATATTCTTTGAATGGCAATGACCTCAATATTTATCCAAACCCAGGTAATGGTAAAGTTCAGATTGCTGTAAACGGACCGAGCAATCAGGATGTCACGATCAGGGTTTATGATCTTACCGGTAATTTAATATTCGAAAGAATTCTCAATGCCAATGGCGTTTCAAGTACTTCTTATGACTTTTCAAATTTGTCAAAAGGTATGTATATCGTCAATGCTTCTTCGGCAAATGATCAAATCAACAGTAAATTGGTCATTAACTAAATTTAACTTTCAATATTTATAAAAAGGGGAGGTATGCAATTACCTCCCCTTTTTTTATTTGAATTTCTTTATCCTGTAAAGGATTTTACCATTATTATCAGGGGAATAGAAAAGCGATTCAATGACTCAGATTTGTCTTATTTTCAAAGAGAGTAACGGCATTTTTTAGCGGCTCTTTTTCCTCTTTCAGAATTTTTTTTGCACCTTATTATAAATATGGTTATTTTTGCGTTTCAAATATTGTTGATTTATAACCTATTTTTACACTATTTCTTTTCTTTAAGTTGACATTTTAAAATGAATAAAAGATATATTATCCTGGCAATACTTTTTATTGTATTTCTTCAGGAATACTGTGATGCTCAAATGACTTTCTGGCGAAGAGAACGAAGAGAGATTTTTTTCGGAGGCGGCGCTACAAACTTTCTTGGAGATCTGGGAGGAGCAAACCAGATTGGAACAAATGGACTGAAAGATTTCAATTTTCCTGCTATCAGACCATGTTTTGAAATTGGCTACCGATACAGGACCACCCGTGAAACAGCAGTTAAAGGAAGATTGATCTACGGCAGGATCTCAGGAAATGATAAATACACCAAAGAGCCTTTCAGAAACAACAGAAATTGTAATTTCAGATCGCCTGTCGTTGAATTGTCAAGCCAGTTTGAATATAGCATTGTCCGTGAAAAACAAGGGCACCGCTATAATCTGAAAGGTATAAAAGGTTTGAAAAACCTGCAGATAACATCATATTTGTTCGCCGGTATAGGATTAATTTATTTTGATCCTCATGGTCAGTGGAACGGGACGTGGTATAATTTGAAACCGATGTGTACTGAGGGCGAAGGTATGGTTCCTACAAGAAAAAATTATTCACTTGTTCAGGTAGTCATTCCTGTTGGCATAGGTTTCAAATATGCATTGAGTAAAAAATGGTCAATAGGAATTGAATATGGGATAAGGAAAACCTTCACAGATTATATGGATGACGTGAGCAAGACTTATTTCGATCCCAATTATCTGATGCACGAAAAAGGGCCTATAGCAGTTCATTTTGCCAATCCCACAAATGGCACTTTGTCACCAAATGTTACTGCAGCAGGGCAGCAAAGAGGCGACCCTACTGATAAAGATTCGTACATGTTCGCATTTATTTCTTTCTACTACAAAATAAAAAAGGGGTTTTTGTCGTTACCCAAGTTTAGATAGGATATTTTATATTAAACGATGAAAAAAATTCTCATTTTCCTGGCGGCATTTGTTTCCTTTATTTCAGTTCAGGCACAACGAAATGAAATCGGACTTTTAGTGGGCACAACCTACTACCTGGGAGATCTGAACCCTTCGAAACAATTTCTACTGACCAAACCTGCCTTCGGCATAGTTTACAGGTACAATTTAAGTACGCGATGGGCTTTGAAACTGGATGGATTATACGGTAACGTGGCCGGTGATGATGCCGTGGCAAAATTCAATGTTCAGAGAAATCTTAGCTTCAAATCAACGATCTTTGAGTTTTCACCACAGTTGGAATTGAATTTCCTGAACTATATGACCGGAAATAAAAAGAAGGATTATTTTACACCCTACATTTTTGGCGGGGTTTCAGTTTTTGCTTTTAACCCGAAAGCCAGTTATAACGGAACATGGTACAATTTGCAGCCACTGGGCACGGAAGGACAGGGTACAACTGAGGTTGGCACCCAGCACTATTCTTTGGTAAATATTGCATTTCCTTTTGGTTTGGGGGTAAAGTACAGTGTCGGAAAAAATATTTGTATCGGCGTTGAATGGGGATTGAGAAAAACCACCACCGACTATCTTGATGATGTCAGCACAACTTATGCTGATCCGGCTATTTTAAAAGCGGAAAACGGACCCATTGCTGCAATACTTGCCGATCGTTCCACTATTCCGAATGAACCGGGAACGCAAAGAGGAAATTCAAATACCAAGGACTGGTATTCATTTGCAGGAGCTTTTATTACTATTAAATTCAAAGCATTTAAAGAAGGACCATGCCCTGCATACGGAAAAAGACAATACAGAGAATTCCAGAAAGATTGAAAGAGTTAATATAGCAGCAAAGTAATGTGAATGGCCTCATTATTTGGGTAATGAGGTTTTTTTTATAAGCATAGGAAGAATGAGCCTGAAAGAGAAAATTGATATTTTAAAATTGCCTGAACATATTGCTATCATAATGGATGGTAACGGACGCTGGGCAAAACAAAAAGGAAAGTCAAGGATTTTTGGACATCATCATGGAGTGACCGCTGTGAGAGAAACCACCGAAGCTGCCGCCGAATTGGGTGTAAAATTTCTTACGCTCTATGCCTTTTCCACAGAGAACTGGAACAGACCTAAATACGAGGTGGATTCGCTCATGAAACTTCTGGTCAAAACAATAAATAATGAAACAAAGACACTAAATAAGAATAATATTCGTTTGCTGGCCATTGGAGATCTTAAAAGTTTACCGGGTAATTGTTATGAAGAACTCAATGATGCTATGAGAAAAACAGCCGCCAACACACGGATGTCGCTGGTACTGGCTTTGAGTTATAGCTCTAAATGGGAAATTTTGGATGCAGTAAAGCGTATAGTGAAAGATGGGATCAAAACGGATCAGATTGACCAGGAATTATTCAGTAGTTACTTAACAACAACCGGTATTCCCGACCCTGAACTGTTGATCAGAACAAGCGGGGAATACAGGATCAGCAATTTTCTGTTATGGCAGATTGCATACTCCGAATTGTATTTTACCCAGAAATTATGGCCTGATTTCAGAAAAGAGGATCTTTATGAAGCTATTTTCAATTACCAGAACCGTGAAAGAAGATTTGGAAAAACAAGTGAACAAATAAAACAAAAATAGTAATGAAGCGATTTTTAATAGCAGTAATAGCTGCCTTTTTATTTTTAGCACCTTCTGCTTATTGCCAGATAAATCTGACCAATGATTTACCTGACATCAACTATTCAACTCCGGTGGAATACGAAATTGGTGGAATTACAATTTCAGGTGTGCAGTTTCTTGATAACACCGTATTGATAACACTGTCCGGGCTTGCTGTCGGTGATAAAATAAAAGTGCCGGGTGAAGAAATTAATAAAGCCATTCAAAAATTGTGGGAGCAGGGATTATTCGGTGATATTAAAATTACAGCTACCAAAGTGCAGGGAAACCTTATTTTCCTGGATATTTATTTGAAAGAAAAACCACGTTTGTCAAAGTTTTCTTTTACCGGTGTGACGAAATCGGAAGCTGATAAATTAAGAGATGAGATCAAAATTACAAGAGGAGATGCCGTTACCGAAAATGTGATCAGTAATATCAAAAACAAAACAAAAAATTTCTTTATTGACAAAGGCTATCTTTTTGCTTCTGTTGATGTGTTACAAAAAGCAGATTCTTCCAAAGCCAACAATGTTGATCTTTCTATTGATGTGAAGAAGAATGGTAAAATAAAAATTAATAAGATAAACATCTACGGAAATGCCGGACTTGAGAGCATCAAGATCAAAAGGGCAATGAAAAAAACCAAGGAAAAACACATCTACAGGTTATTTGCAACTTCCCGGTATAATGATGAAGATTTTGCCGCTGACAAAATTTTAGCAGTTGGAAAATTTAATGAGCTGGGTTACCGCGATGCTAAAATCGTGAAGGATTCTGTGTATAAATTCGACAATAAAACAGTAAATGTTGATCTCTATTTTTCACAGGGGCCGGTTTACTATTTCAGGAATATTAACTGGATTGGAAACACCAAATATACCGCAGCAGACCTGAACTCAATTTTGAGAGTTTCAAAAGGTGAC
Source organism: uncultured Bacteroidota bacterium (assembly GCA_903889915.1). GTDB lineage: Bacteria > Bacteroidota > Bacteroidia > Bacteroidales > CG2-30-32-10 > CAISZK01. The sequence goes on along the minus strand of CAISZK010000337.1, from coordinate 4,785 downwards.
ATTTATAACCAGAAAGCTCTTGAGGCGAACCTGAACATGAATGCAGATGGCAAGGACATTACTTCGCTTTACATGGATGACGGATATTTATTCTTCCAGGTAACTCCTGTAGAAGTTAAAGTTGAAAACGATTCAATAGATCTGGAAATAAGAATTTATGAGGGCAAACAAGCAGTCATCAGCAAAATTTTGATCTCGGGAAATACCAAAACAAATGATAACGTGATCATCAGGGAGATCAGGACAAAACCCGGAATGTTGTTTAGCCGTCAGGATATCATAAGAACACAAAGAGAGTTGATTCAGCTGGGATATTTTAACCAGGAAAAACTTTCAGTAAACCCTATACCTCACGCAGCAGATGGCACCGTTGATATTGAATATACCGTTGAAGAATCTTCTTCCGATCAGGTTGAGCTTTCAGGAGGATGGGGTGCAGGAAGTATCGTGGGCACATTAGGAATATCATTTAATAATTTTGCTGCGAAAAACTTCTTTAAAAAAGATGCCTGGAGACCTTTGCCTTCAGGTGCCGGACAAAAACTAAGTTTGCGTGCACAATCCAATGGCGTTGCTTATCAGTCCTACAATGCTTCATTTACCGAACCCTGGCTGGGCGGCAAAAAACCAAATGCATTGAGTGTTTCCATTTATCGCTCCATTCAAACAAATGGTGTGGCAAAAGGGAATGCCTCAAGACAGGCAATTATTATTGACGGCGTGGCCGTAGATCTTTCAAAGAGGTTGACATGGCCTGATGACTTTTTCCTTCTTTCGACAGGTTTGAGCTACCAAAGATATAGCCTGACAAATTACACTTCATTTGCGCTTCAGAATGGCAAATCGAACAACATCAACGGGACCTTTGAATTATCAAGAAATTCAATAGACGCCGTAATTTATCCGCGTTCCGGATCACAAATTTCTTTGACCTTGCAGGCAACTCCTCCTTATTCTTTATTCAGTAATAAAAATTATAAGGGAGATTCCGACCAGGAAAAATACAAATGGCTCGAATATCATAAATGGAAATTTGCAAGTTCATTATTTACAAAATTAACCGGCGACCTCGTACTGAATACCCGTATGAAATTCGGATTCCTCGGATATTATAACTCCGATCTGGGCGCACCTCCCTTTGAAAGATTTTATCTGGGCGGTGATGGACTTTCGGGATATTCTCTTGATGGCCGCGATATTATAGGGATGAGAGGTTATGCAAATCAAACTTTAACGCCTTCCAACAGCTCCGGATACATCGGTGGCATAGTTTATGATAAGTTTACGCTGGAATTAAGATATCCGGTTTCATTAAATCCTATGGCTACAGTTTATTTATTGACATTTTTAGAAGGCGGAAATTGCTGGGACAAGTTCAGTCAGTTTAACCCATTTAATGTTTATAAATCTGCCGGGATCGGAGTGCGAATATATCTTCCGATGTTTGGATTGCTTGGTCTTGACTGGGGCTTCGGCTTTGATGCAGTAAAGGGAAATGCAAGCGCTAATAAATCGCAATTCCATTTTTCAATAAATCAATCGAGTGATTAAAATTTAAAAAATCCGGTGAAACTCTTTAATCTCTATTGCACTGAATTAAATATTAAATTATATTTGCCGCTTCATTGTGGCATCAAAATAAAGGAGAAAACAGTATGAAAAAAATAGCAGTATTATTAGTATTTACGCTTGTGGGTTCAATGGCATTTTCGCAGCAGAAATTTGCCTATGTAGATTCACAATATATTCTCGACAATGTCCCGGAATACACGGTAGCCCAGGATAAGCTTGATGAATATTCAGTATTGTGGCAAAAAGAAATTGAAGCAAAATTTGCTGAAGTTGACAGTTTGTACAAGAAGTTTGAAACAGAATCAGTGTTGCTTCCCGAAGACATAAAAACAAAAAAAGAAGCTGCAATTGTCGCCAAGGAAAAAGAAGCAAAAGCGCTGCAGAAAAAACGTTTTGGAAAAAGTGGTGACCTTTTCACCAAACGCGAGGAATTGGTAAAACCCATACAGGATAAAGTTTATGCAGCCATTGAAGAACTTGCCACCGAAGGTTCGTACGGCATCATTTTTGATAAATCAGGAACTTTGACAATGCTTTATACTAACCCAAAGCTTGATAAAAGCGATGATGTTCTGGCTAAACTCGGTTACAAACCAGGCACCGTGAAGGATACCAAGGACACAAAAACCAAGGATAAAGATAAATAAGGAGTCCTGAAAAAATCACAAAAAAGTTTAAAGATAATTAGTATCTGATAATTATTTTATCTTTGCCCACATTATTTTAAAATCATTTAACCATTAAACAATACTATGAAAAGATTATTGCAAATTGCCGGATTTATTATCATTATTTTCTGTACAGTGAACACCAATGCACAGGTAAAAATCAAACTGGGGTATATCAATACCGACTCTCTGATGCTGGTTATGCCCGGAGTTGACACTGCCAATGCCAAGCTGCAGGCTGAATACAAAACATATCAGACCAAGCTAGCTGCCATGCAGGAAGAACTGAATACAAAGTATAAAGACTATCAAACCAATGTCGGAACGATGTCGGAACTGATAAAATCAACTACGATGGCTGAATTGCAGGACCTCAATACCAGGATTGAATCATTTACCTCATCAGCCGATTCAACTTTCCAGAAAAGAAGAGCTGAACTATTAAAGCCCATACAGGCCAAAGCTCTTAAAGCTATTGAAGCAGTAGCCAAAGAAAATGGATTTACTTACGTTTTCGATTCTGCTCCCGGTGTTCTTCTTTATAAAACCGAAAGCGATGACATCACTGCTATGGTAAAAACAAAACTTGGAATTAAAAAATAAGTGATCATCTTTACTCTGAAAAAGCCAATCCTTTTTGTGGGGATTGGCTTTTTGTGTTTACCTTTTGAAAAGGATTGAGTATTCCCCTACATGCGGTTTCAATGAAGTATTTCCTACAGGTTATCTGAAAAGTACTTCAACTGAAAATTGAATTTGCAGAACAATAAAAAAGCGGTAAGATGAATACCGCTTTTTTAATTTTCTACGATTCTTATTGATTGGGGTTGTTTTCCGCCTTATTGCTCATGTGGCAAGATTATGGACTATATCCTACTAATACTGCCACCTCCTGATTTTATTCCTTCACAAATCTCTTCACCCCCACCCCTTTTTCCGTTTTCACTTCCACAATATACACTCCACATGGAAATACAGAAACATCAATATTGGTTTTAGTGCCGGAGGTTGTGAGGGTTTTTATTAGCTGACCCTGGATGTTTGAAATCTCAATTGTAGATTGCAGGGTGGTTTCTATAATTAGATTCTCAGAGGTGGGATTTGGATAAATATCAATTGAAGTAATTTCATTTATCTCATTGATCCCTGTTGTTGTATCACACAATAATGAAACTCCTCCTTGAGTGCCAATCCATTTACAGCCTTGAGGGTCAATGGCGATTGAAATAACCGCATCATTTGCTAAATCAGAATTAATTGTATCATATTTTACCCAATTTACATGATCGAACATTGATAAACCGCTCCCAATTGACATAGGTACTGAACCGGCCCATATATTATTAAGCGAATCAACAGCAATAGCCCATACATAATCACCTGCCAAACCATCGGCAGTTGTATATGTAGTCCAGTTGACGCCATCAAATTCTGTAATACCTCCTCCATACGTTCCAAACCATTTGTTGCCTTGTTTATCAATGGCAATTGAATGTACTATATTCTGACCTAATCCATCGGTTGTAGTATAATTGGTCCATGAAGTATTTCCATCAAATTTCGAAACGCCGTGTGCTGTTGCGAACCATTTATTATCCATAGAATCTATGGCAATTGAAAAAATCTGGTTAGATACTAATCCATCAGTCATACTATAAGTTGTAAAATTAACTCCATCAAATTTTGTCACTCCATTCTGATTAGCACAAAACCATTTATTTCCATGTTTATCCAAGCCAATAGCTTGAATATAGTTATCAACTAAACCATCCGCTGTGGTATAATTAATCCAGTTTGAACCATCAAACATAGATACTCCTGCAATACGGGATCCAAACCATATATTATTTAATGAATCAATGGCAATAGCCCATACTGTATCACATGACAGACCACTATTTGCTCTTGTGTAAGTTGTCCATACTATTCCATCAAATTTCGAAACGCCACGGTTTGTTCCAAACCATTTGTTACCCTGATGATCAATAGCAATTGAAAGAATATCATTGCTAACGACACCGCTATTGGAAGTTGAGTAGATAGTCCATTGCTGGGCGTAAGAAATATTCAAATAAAATAAAGCAAATAAAATAAAGCATAATTTTTTCATGGTATTAAATTTTTATCTTGTTTAAAATTGCCTACTGTTGATTTTTTTTTATTCTTTCACAAACTTCTTCACCCCTACCCCTTTTTCCGTTTTCACTTCCACCACATACACTCCACTTGGAAATGCTGAAACATCTATTTTTGTTTCAGTACCGCTGGTTGTAATGGTTTTTATTAGTTGTCCCTGGATGTTTGAGATTTCTATTGTAGATGATAAAGGGGTTTCTATTGTTAGGTTGTTTGTGGCAGGATTGGGATAAACACATATCATATTACTTTTATTAATTTCGTTTACTCCTGTCATCTGTGTAAGTTTACTTTTCCAAACTCCAGGCCCTTGCATTGCGACAAAAATATATGTTTCATTAGTAGCCATGGAAACAATATCACCTGTTGGTAAATCATAAGTTACATTTATCCAATTAAAACCGTTATC
>CAISZK010000336.1 GCA_903889915.1 uncultured Bacteroidota bacterium | reverse complement strand
CCAGGATGACGCGGAGTAAAGACCCAAATTCCAAATTCCAAATTCCAAGATCCAAATTCTAAGATCCAAATTCCAAATGCCTTTTTGGATACCGGATTTTGAAATTTGAGGATTTAGATTTTCTTTTTTTGAAATTAATTTGGAGTATATGAAATTTATTCTACCTTTGCAAACCATTTTAAGAGGCCCGTTCGTCTAGCTGGCCCAGGACGCTAGGTTTTCATCCTAGAAATCAGGGGTTCGAATCCCCTACGGGCTACAAGTTTAATGTAAATTATTATATCATGGCATATCACAAATCTGCAAAGAAAAGAATTAGAAGCACAGAAGCTAAAAGAGTTTTAAACCGGTATCAGGCTAAAACAGTACGTAATAATGTAAAAAAACTCAGAGGTTTAAAAGATAAGGAAGAAGCCAAAAAGGAACTTCCAAAGGTTGTTTCAATGCTTGATAAACTGGCAAAGAAAAGAGTTATTCACAAAAACAAAGCTTCAAATCTCAAGTCGAAGCTTACCAAAACGGTGAATGCAATTTAATTTTTATTTGATTTATTTGATGAAAGCCTTTCCTTTCCGGGAGAGGCTTTTTTTATATCTTTGAAGTCTGAAAAAGAAAAATGACAATGGAAATTGGAAATTTTTTGAAATGAGAGTGTGCAATCAATTTACATTGTTGAGTTGAAATCTTGAGCCTGCTCAGAAAAGTAAAAAAGAAAGGAATGCCACAAAAACACCAATACGCGAAACCACACAAATTAATAAACACCAACTACCTGGTTTTTCGTGAAATTTTCTGTTTTTGTGTTTTAGTGGTAAAAATGGATTTATCGGAGTGGGCTAAATCTTAAATCTTAAATAAAATCATGGACGAAAATTATTCTACAATTAAAAGTTGGGCCGAAGATGACAGACCCCGTGAAAAGATGCTCCTGAAAGGGAAAAGTGCGCTAAGTGATGCCGAATTGATAGCCATACTTATTGGTTCAGGAAGTAAAAATGTAACTGCGGTTGACCTTGCCATGCAAATTCTGAAAGAATCCAATGATAATATCAATGAACTTTCAAGGTTGACAATAAAAGATCTGATGAAGTTCAAAGGCATTGGAGAAGCCAAAGCAATAACAATTGCAGCAGCCCTTGAGTTGGGCAGGCGAAGACGGGAAGAAGAAGCTTACAACAAAAAGAAAATTACAAGCAGCAAAGACGCTTTTGATGTTTTTCAACCTATGTTGGCGGATGCTTCTTATGAAGAATTTTGGATCCTTCTTTTAAACAAGGCAAATAAAATTTTAAGCAAACATCCTATCAGCTATGGTGGAATAACCGGAACAGTTGTTGACCCTGTGAAGATATTTAAAATTGCAATTGAAAACAATGCAGTGGGAATTATTCTTTGTCATAATCATCCTTCGGGAAACGTGAAGCCTAGCGATTCGGATACCAAGCTCACTCATAAAATGAGAGATAGTGGGAAAATAATTGATGTTAGTATTCTTGATCATATTATCATTGGTGAAAATAATTATTTCAGTTTTGCTGATGAAGGATTGATATAATTTGAAACCCATTATTACTTTGTTATTCCGGACTCTTTTAAAATGCTTAGATTTGCACTTAACCTTATCCATGAAATAAATTATTGAGATTAACGGATGCTTAAAGTTGTTACAGTTATAGGGGCAAGACCGCAGATAATTAAAGCTGCTGCTATCAGTCGGTGTATAAAAAAATCATTTAGCACAATGATAGAAGAGATAATTGTTCACACCGGGCAACATTATGATGAGAACATGTCGGAGATCTTTTTTCGCGAAATGGAAGTTCCATCTCCAAAATATAATCTGAATGTTGGTTCATTGTCACAGGCCGCCCAAACAGCCATGATGATGAAAGGGATGGAAGAGGTTCTTTTGAATGAAAATCCCGAAGTAGTCTTGCTTTATGGTGACACCAATTCCACACTGGCAGGCTCTGTAACTGCTGCAAAACTTCATATTCCTGTTGTACATATTGAGGCAGGTCTTCGCTCTTTCAACCCTGAAATGCCTGAAGAGATAAACAGGATCATTTGCGATCATGTTTCAACTTTGTTATTCTCTCCGACTCTTGTTGGGATTAATAATTTATTAAAGGAAGGGTATAGTCAGGAAAATAATCCGCCATTTAAGATCGGACACCCGGGAGTCTTTCATTGTGGTGATGTGATGTTCGATAATTGTCTTTATTTTACTGAAATTGCTAAAAAAAAATCATCAATAATAGATGATCTTAAATTGCAAAAGGGGAAATTTATACTAGTCACAATTCACAGAGATAATAACACGGATGATACGGAAAGACTTAACCGGATTTTTTCAGCAATTGATAAAATATCATCAGAGAACAACCTCAAAACAATTATTCCACTTCATCCGCGAACTGCCAAGATTCTTAAGATAAATTTAAAAGATCAGTTATACTCATCAATAGTTGGGAACACCAACATAAAAATTATTGAACCGGTTTCATTTTTCGACATGATCAATCTTGAGAAGAATTCAATGATGATACTTACAGATTCCGGCGGTCTGCAGAAAGAAGCTTTTTTTTACAACAAACCATGTGTGATCATGCGTTCAGAAACTGAGTGGGTCGAGATTGTTGAATCCGGCGCTGCCATTGTTTGTGATGCTGATGAAGAAAAAATCATCAATGCATTTCACCATTTTCAATCAAAAGAATTGAGTTCACTTCCGTCTATTTTTGGTAACGGAAAAGCTTCTGAATT
>CAISZK010000335.1 GCA_903889915.1 uncultured Bacteroidota bacterium | reverse complement strand
TAGCCTGTATAATTCACAAAAATAATTTCAGCCTTTAATTTCATCAAAAGAACATGCTTTGCAAGTCTAAACTTCCACGAAAAGTTTGGTTTCAATTCTGAAGGCCTGATATTTGGTCAACGAGGGTGAGGATTGGGCATAATTCTCCCATCTGGTTTAGTAAACCTATATAGCTTTATTGCTATGGCAAATATTTTCAATAAGTTAAAGAACTGTTTTGGGGGATGTAGTGAGCTAAATTCTCAATTCAGCTAAAATGCCGAAACATTTCTCGAACACCAGTTTGCTTGAGAATTCTGTGGGAAGCTCTATCTGGATTTTGGTTTTTAGTATTTTAACCCTTGCAGCTACCTTTATCAGTTTCAGTTGGATTGTTCTCATTGTGGAATTGCAGTACTGTGTCCCTTTGAGGACTTCATGTTGCAAGGAATGAATAAGCACATAAGCAGCTGAATGCATGAACAAACGGAATTGATTAGCCAAAAAGCTGTTGCACGACATACGGTCGGATTGCAGGTATGTTTTGTGGTCTTTGATGCGTAATTCAGCAGCACCACGGGCACAGTAAGCGTTTTCGTACAACATTTTGGTACTGATGCACCTCATGCTACTTGTGATGTACCGCACGTTCAAACCTTTACTGTTCATTTCTACCTTGACCACAACACGTTGTGAATGTTCCCATGAACTGGCTTTATATTCAAATGAATGATACCTTTTGACAGGCTTTTTGTAAAAATTATATTCCCGTTGTGCGCTTTCTATTGTGGTCTTAGATAACTTATCCAGTGCTGCATTTCCGGTAAGACCGGTAATAAACTCAACATTCTTCTGATCTATTGACCAATCCATGAACTCTTTTGAACAAAAATGGCTATCGCCCCGCAAGATAATTATTGTATCGGGCCATTGTTCTCGCAGCTCACTTACCAGGCGTTGAAGAATAGCAAACACATTTACACTTTTGCTTCTGCGGCCGGGTTTTAGAATGGTTGTGATCAGTTTGCCTGATAATCCTTCATAAATATGAAGCGGCATAAAACAACTATCGCCATAGTAGGTGTTGAACAACGAAAGTTGCTGTTGTCCATGCACAATGGAATCTGTATCATCGCAGTCCAGGATGACAATTTCAGGTATATTTGTGTAGGAAGCGACAAAAAGATCAACAAACACTCTTGCCATGGAGTACAATTCTTTGCGGCTGAGCTGGTTCTCAAAACGTGACATGGTAGGCTGGGAAGCAAGTAAGCGTTCACTGCCTGAACATATCTTGATTATGTCATCATATCGCAATTCGTTGCAGTCATTGGCATCTTCATAGCCTGCTGCTATTTGCATGATCCGTTGGCTTAGCAATGTGCGGATGTGATGCTGTACATACCCCTGGTGACGAGTATCTTGGATACAGGAAGCCAACTTGTTGATTATACCTATTTGATTTTCAATCTCTCTGAGCAAAAGCAGACCGCCATCACTTGAGGTCTGTGGCAAATTAAACCGCACTTCAACCGGTTTTCTTTGAAATTCTGCCAGGTTGAATAAGGTCGCTTGATGAGTATCTGCTGATTTTTCATCACTATTTGAATTATTCTGCGTTTTTTTACACATGGGTATTGCTTCCACTGATTTTATTGCTCAAAGATACTGAATATCAATGATTCAGCCAAATATTATTCTCTTTTTTTATTGGTTTGTGAATAATTCAGGTTAGGAGGGATATTCAGCGATATACTTGAAATTGGAGATACATCAATTCTAGCTTATGGGGATCCGAATATAGGCAATTATTATGCCGATATATTTGTTGCAAAATATTTTGCAAATGGTGACTTTTCATGGGTTGTAAATCCTGAAGGAGGTGCGAGTGATAATTTGGGT
>CAISZK010000334.1 GCA_903889915.1 uncultured Bacteroidota bacterium | reverse complement strand
TGCTATCCGGAAAATCTCCTGGATATCCTGACCGGTTACAACACCGGGTTTTACTTTATCAAAAATTTTTTCTGGCATATATTTTAGATTTGAAGTTGCTTTATCAATGAACAATCAAAAGTAATGAATATTTTTTTAACATGAAAAATCTTACCTTTGCACCCTTGGCTCCGTAGTTCAATTGGATAGAATGGCAGATTCCGGTTCTGTTGGTTGGGGGTTCGAGTCCCTTCGGAGTCACTGAATGCTTCTGGATTAGCAGTATTTACTGATGTTTCGGAAGGTAGTTGCAAAAAACTGACAAGTTTTCTGTCAACTCATAAAACCCAAATGGTAAAATCATTCGATTTTGTTGTTTGGGTTTTTTCTTTGTTTTCGCCTGTAAACATTGGTAAATAGAGTTAGTGCAAATCTAACTTTTTTCTTAATTGATTCTCACCTTTCATCTCTTTTTTTACTTCGGATTCCAGAATTCCTAATCTTGATTTTTGAAATTTCATGATGTAAAAAATAATTCCCGGCAATGATTTTTTTTTCAGAATTTATTAATAAATCCTCCCTTTTCTAATTGGTTATATCCTAATCCGTTTGACGTTATATTGTTAATAACGAGGTGCGATTCAGGTTAGTTTAAGGTTACTATTACTTTAATAATCAGTTAGTTGTTCATATCTTTCCTTTTTTAGTAATCTCCCGTTTGATACTTTTGCCGCTCGTAAAATTCAATTAAAACTATGAGCGAAAAATCCACAATCGAAAAACCGGTATCGGCACCTTTTGTCTGTAAAATGATCGGGGTAAGCCGTCCTGCACTCCATAAATGGAGCAAGGCAGGAATTGTCCGCTCCCACAAGATCGGAGGGAAGCTTTTTTATTTTGAAAGTGAGGTGATGGAGGACCTAAAAAAATGCTAAGACCCTTATCATTTCAAAGCAATGCCGTAAGAGCATTATTAACCAACAATCATTCTAAACTAATCTACACTTATGCCAAACAGAAAAGAATCAGTGGCAGAACTGAGACAGCAACTGCCGTACGGAAGTTTTCAAAGAGTTAAAGTCCGCCTCTTGGAAAAAGGGATCAAATTTTCCGTGCAATACATTTCCCGGGTTTTGAATCCCAATAATGCAGACTACAACCTCGCCATTATTGAAGAAGCGATAATGATCGCCAGAGAAAATGCCATTCAAATGGATGAACTACGTCACAAAATGGAACATATAAAAATGACGAACTAATGAAGCCATTTGGAGCTATTGGGACCCTTGACCTTAAACTGACGATCGTGTGCTGTGAGTATATGCAAGCAGCTCAACTTCAATTCGAAATTCATTAATAATTTCTTTCATGGATATAGATGGCCAGACCATATATGGGGGTGCCCCAGGCATGCTCATGGATCGGATTCATGAAGTAAATGCGCTTCTTGGAAAATCCGAATTGAAATCCGGAAGAACAGAATCCTGGCTTTTTTGGAAAAAGACGTCTGATGTCATGAAGTACGCATGGGATTACATGAGAAGCCTCGAATGGATCCTTCGCAAAAACGAACAGCTTGAAATTGAGAACAGATATTTACGAGCAAGAAATATGCATCTGGAAGAACTGCTCACCGAATTTAACCTGATCAGAAGATTACGACTTACGAATAAACTTGAGGAAACTGTTAAGCATGTCGATGCAATTATCGCGATGAATCTTGAAAATATTGAAAGGGCTTTGAAAAATGAGTGAGCTTGAAGATGATCTCGACCTGATCCAAACAGATGCCGGTGCAAAAGAAGCTGTCATTGCTT
>CAISZK010000333.1 GCA_903889915.1 uncultured Bacteroidota bacterium | reverse complement strand
TTGAAAAAAATCAAAAACCCGGGATGGGTGACATTATTATGTTTTGTGTTTGGGGTTTTAGAATCGTTGGCTCTATGATCATAACAATAATATCATCCCATCGGGATTTTCAACTGTTAGCCTGATTTGTTTTCTATAATAATTTCAGTCCTTCGGACTTTTGCTTTACGGCAGTTTTTAAACTGTAACCGATATTGTCAGCTTGCCTTGTTTTCATTCACTCTTTTTCCTTTTATAACTATGTGGCTCCGTTTTTACCTTTTTCACTGCTCAAAAACTAAATTTTGGGATTTTTTAGAGGGTGCTTTTGCTTTCGTGAAAGGTTATTTGATTGATGTGTAATTGCTTTCGTTGGTAACTAATTTTCCTTTTTCAAACTTTTTGGACATATCTTCTTAATTTTGGCAAGATCTTCTTAATTTTCCCAAGATCTTCTTAATTTTCCCAGAATTTTCTAAATTTTGCCAAGATCTTCTTAATTTTGGCAAAATCTTCTTAATTCTCCCAAAATCTTCTTAATTTTCCCAAGATCTTCTTAATTTTGGCAAAATCTTCTTAATTCTCCCAAGATCTTCTTAATTCTCCCAAAATCTTCTTAATTTTCCCAAGATCTTCTTAATTCTCCCAAAATTTACAAAATCTTAGGATTTTTAAGAAGATAATCCCAAAATTAAGAAAAAGTGACAAAATGCTGAAATGAAGTGATGTAAGTTTTTAGCAAAAAAAAGAGCTGCTATTAAGTATTTATAGCAGCCCCCTTTTGAAAAATTAAATTTGATTATACACACATCACTTTGATGACCTGTGTGAAGTCGCTTTTGCCTGTTACTGATGAAGAATTTTTAGCCCTGAAGTAATAATAAACTCCCGGTTTCAAACCTTCAATGTAACCTTTGGCATTATGGCTAAAGTCGGCAATTTTCCAATTTTCTTCGGGCAAACCCGGGTCTGATTGATACCACCATATAACTGCAAAGTTCCCTTCGGGAGGAGTAACAAACAGGTTGAACGAGCCTGAAATTTCACCCGGACGTGCCTCAATGGAATCCCATTCCCAGCCCTTGCGGGTTTTCCAGCTAACGCCGATTGATTCATAATGGGCGGTGGCTGCCATTGGATTGCTGTTACCTACTTTGTAAATGTCGGGAAGCAGGTAACTCATCTCAATGTCGCAGTTCGCTTCGGCCACATTGCGGGCCGCAACCTTGCCATCGCCTCCTGAAAGGGCTTCTGCAATTGCATCTTCATAATCCTGGATCTTCCCTTCGGCAGAAGTCAGCTTTGCTGCAATGGCGGTGTAGTGGCTATCGGCCTGCATTTTTGTGACAGTATTGCGGTAGTAGGCTGCCCTTGCGGATACCTGTGTGGGGGGTTCATACATTGGCTGTGGAGCCTTTGGGATCGGTGGTGTTACGTTTTGTGTCATGATTTTTTTTTGGTTTTAAAAGATTAATGTATAAGAATGAATTTTTAAATTGATTTTAGGACACAAAATTACTGTCAAAAAAAAATGGAGAATGTATGGAAATTGGAGAAGTTTTTGGGTGCAATATTGTTGGTTTTTTTGGTGAAAATTTCAAAATAAAGTTCCCCAATCCAAAGCTTCGGGATTCGTATTTTTGTTTGTACTTCGATGGAAAATGATTATCACTATTTTATTTTTTAACTTTCCACCCAACGCTCTTTCTTTAAAAAAAACAGAATTAAATTTTGTGGTGGATCAATTATTTTGAATTTGAACGTATGGAATTTGTAAATTTTTCATCACCCTTTTCCGTGCAATCATATAGTCCGTGGGGCTTATGCCGGTATTACACATGAAGAGAGTACTCAGCGACTGCGGGTTTTGAAACAAAGCCAGCTCCGAAACCTCTGTAACATTTTTGCCAAGGTCGAACCAAAATAAAATCTTTTCCCAACGCAATTGATGATAAAATCTCAGTGGCGATATTTTCATTCCCTGAGTGAATGCATTCCTGATAATATCATAATCAAATTTTAGCACCGTGGGCAGGTATCTCTCAAGACTGAATTTTTGCCCCTGTTCCAAATTCAGTTCCAGCTTGTCGAGTTCGGAATATTTAAAGATGTTGCAAATTTCAATGACGATTTTTTCAATGAACTGGTCTCTTACCACATAACTCATGGCCATGCCTGAGGGTATAAGTAATAAAGCCCACTGCTTTATTTTCTCAGGGTCAGTGTTTTTATCAAGGACAATGTAGCCTTGATGAACAGAAGTAACGTCCATGCTTACTTTAAGGTTAATATACTTCACGCAATCAACGCAGGCCAGGTGAGTCATGTTTTTAATCAGGATGATCATATTGAGTAGTGTTGGTTTATGTATCGGTTTTAATGAAAGAACACGGATGACACAGATTGTTGGAATGAACACGGATTAAAAAGTAAGCCTCAAAAAATAACCACTAAGGACACTTAGCACACTAAGATCCACTAAGAAATTACTCAGTGTTTCTGTGTGTTCTAAGTGAACTTAGTGTTGAAAAAAATTGAAATCATTTTTAATCCTAAACAATCAGCGCGATCAGCATCCTGTTTTTTCGTCTGATAAATTGCGATTCAAAGATAAATGAGGGTGAAGAAAAAATATGGAGCAATTAAGTAAACGGTAGGAATGAATAAGTGAACGGTCGGTTTGGTTAAACTAACGGTAAATAGGGATGGGTGTTTTTGATGAGAAAATGAAACCGGAGACCCAAACGAATGGCTTAACTCCGTTCTAACAATTGAACCACATAGGCACATAGATACATAGAAAGTCACATAGGGAAACTTTCAAAATAAATTCCCCAAAATAAGTTCAGAGCATCAATTGCATCCCGCCTAAGCGGGATGATAAAAAAGTTCAGTTCCTTATTGCTTTAGCATCATTCTTTGTAATTATGAGGCTGCACGAAAACGCCATATAAACGAGATTCCTCACCTAAAGAGCGGTTCGGAATGACAGCGTCTTTTGGTTCTAGAGGGAGGGAGAGAGCATGCGGCACTTCCGCCGCCTGCTCTCTCCCTCCCCCAAAAAAAACCTGCAGCGGCTGTCATTCTGTACGAAGTGAAGAATCTCTCTTGACTTTTCGTGCAGACACTAATTATGAGTCTAAAGCCAAATGCTATTTCTTTCTTTTTTCAGGCAGTTGAAACTGCCTGCAATTGATGCTTTATTTTGAACTTTTTCCAGAGGGGTATATCAGTTTTAATATTGATAATCTATGTGAAACCTATGTTTCTATGAGCCTATGTGGTGAATCAAAACCAATACTTCCAAATCCACTTTTAACAAATAATTTTTGTCCCAATCAAAATTAATGTCGTATGTTTGCGTCATTAAACATTAGGCTAAATGTCAAACAACAAATCGGATCAATTTACACAGGAACAGCAAGAGTTTGCGGCAATTGCAAAGGTACTTTCGCACCCTGCAAGAATAGCGATCATTGCCATGCTCGCTGAGAAAAAAGAAATTAAAACGGGAAACATCTCTGATTTTCTTCCCCTCAGCCGCACCACCGTGTCGCAGCACCTGAAAGAATTGAAAAGAATAGGCATCATTCAAGGTACAATTGATGGATTGATGATCCATTATTGCCTCGATATGGATTGCCTGACGAAGATAAAGAACAAGTATGAAGAGTTTTTTAAGAATACCATTTCTTCATTTTGTTGTAGTTGTGATTGTAAATAAAGTGAATAATTACACGATTTCATTATTTCATCGAAGTACGAACAAAAGTACGAATTTACGAACTACGAATCAGTTAACGCTTTCGTAATTCGTATATTCGTAAAAGATTCGTAATTCGATGAAATAATAATAAAGAATAAAATTCTCTTATGGAAGGAAAGAAAAAACGATTAAAATTCCTTGACAGGTTTCTGACTCTGTGGATTTTTCTTGCTATGTTCATTGGCGTTTTCTCGGGTTACTTTTTCCCTGCAATCGCACAATTCTGGGATTCATTAAAAGCTTCACCCGACAGCACCACCAACATCCCCATAGCAATCGGATTGATACTGATGATGTATCCACCGCTGGCAAAGGTGAAATATGAAGAGCTTGGCAAAGTGTTTCGCAACTACAAAGTGCTTTCCATTTCGCTTGTTCAAAACTGGATCATAGGTCCGGTACTGATGTTTGCGCTTGCCATTATCTTCTTCAAATTGTTTCCCGGTCATAACAATGCCAACCTTCCTTACATGTATGGCATCATCATGATAGGTCTTGCACGCTGTATTGCAATGGTCATTGTGTGGAATGAACTTGCAAGAGGCGACACAGAATATTGCGCCGGACTCGTGGCTTTCAATTCCATTTTCCAGGTGTTGTTTTTCTCTTTGTACGCTTACATTTTTATTGCTATTTTGCCGGGCTGGTTTGGCATTCCCACCAATTCAATTGTGGAAAAGATCACCATTGTGCAGATCGCAAAAAGTGTGTTCATTTATCTTGGAATACCTTTTCTTGCCGGTTTTATCACAAGGTTCACACTGATCAGGATAAAAAGCAAAGAATGGTATCACACGAAGTTTATTCCCAAAATAAGCCCCATCACATTGATAGCGCTTCTTTTTACCATCATCGTGATGTTTTCGCTCAAGGGAGAATATATCATCAAACTGCCGCTCGACGTTGTCATTATTGCCATTCCGCTCATCATCTATTTCCTCATCATGTTTTTGCTTTCGTTTTTTATGAGCAGAAAAGCAGGGGCTACTTATGGACAATCAACCACGCTGTCGTTTACGGCTGCCAGCAACAATTTTGAACTGGCGATAGCTGTGGCAATAGCAATTTTTGGAATGAATTCGGGCGAGGCTTTTGCAGCAGTCATTGGTCCTTTGGTTGAAGTGCCGGTGATGATCGCATTAGTGAATGTTGCGTTGATGTTTAAAAGAAAATATTTCGAAATAAAAGTTTAAATAAAGAGTAAATTCCGAAATGTAATAAATACAAAATTGCCGCTAAGGCACTAAGACATAAGATACGCAAAGCATTGATAAGCAATTATTACTTTTTTGCGAAACTTCGAGTCTTTGAGTCTTAGAGGCAAGAAAACGGCATAACGGAGCAAAATCAAAAAAATATTAAAATATGAATGGAAAATTTTGGTGCAGTGACTGTAAGAAAATTTTTACTGCCGAAGGAATAAAAAAAGAATGGAACGACCCGATTTACGGACCATGCAAGAAATATGTCACTGAATGTCCTGAATGTAAAACGGAATGTAATGAATACCGTGAGCCTTCAGTTGCGAAGAGATCAGAACCTATGCCACAAATGAGTTGTAGCGGACATTGTCATGGATGTGAACATGCAAATTAGATAATAGTCATTGGTCAATGGTCATTAGTCAATAGTCATTGGTCATTAGTCATTGATGGTCATTAGAAAAAAGAAAAAAAATAGAACACTGATTTTTATGATGATTATGATCAATACTGATTAAAAGTTAAATCTTAAAAGATCATAACCATCAGTATCATCAGTGTTCTATCAGGTAAACAAACAAATTAAAATAAATTCAAAAATGGAAAACGAGAACGAAAACAAAATCGAAAACGAAACAAAAAAAGAAGATTGCGGATGCGGAACAGATTGCTGCACACCAAAGAAAAGCAAATGCTGGATGAAGATCTTATTCATAGTAATCATCGTTGCTGCAATAGGAATTATAACATGTAAACTGGTTTGCAGTCATTGCTGTGGTGATCAGAAATGCTCCAAGGCAACAACAGAAAAATCATGCTGCGGTGATTCAACAAAATCAGGTAAATGTGGTGATATGAAAAGCGCTGCCGGTTGTTCAAAGGATAGTATGAAATCAGGCAAATGCCCGGCTTCAAAAAGCACAGCAGGTTGTACAAAAGAAGGTGAAAAATCAGGCAAATGCTATGATTCTAAAAAATCATCCTGCTGCTCAAAGGAT
>CAISZK010000332.1 GCA_903889915.1 uncultured Bacteroidota bacterium | reverse complement strand
GGGAAAACTCATTCTTAAGGGGTGGTCAATTTGAATCGGCAGGGCGTGGTCAATTTGCCCCGGCGAGAACCGATTTTTACATCGGCACAGGGGTGGTCAATTTGGATCGGCGGAGACTGGACAATTAGACTGGTTTATCCAATAGTCTTTCAATTCATTAAGGCTATTTAGGTATGGTAGGAAAGTTTCCTTTCCATTGTTGGCCTTGATTATATCAAGGTTGCTTTGAATAAATAATGGAATATTTGTTATAGTTGTCCAGGTATTCAACTTTACCGGATGGGTTGGCAGGGCAATGCCATTAAAATACTTTTCAAGTTCGTTAATATCCTGTTCCCAGTTTTCTGGTTTGCTGTTATTATATGTTGTTTTAAAAGGCTTAGCCTTTATTACCCCGATAAGCAGTTGTAAGGTAGGGGGCTGGGTGGTTGGTTTCTGATTAGGCCGGGGGTGCGCAAATTCTTTGAAATCAAACCTTATCAGATAATCGGCTAAATCTAAGCCCTGATCCTTTTCGGCTTCGGTTGCTTTACGTTCCAATAAATCAGAAACAGAAAATCTGGTAATGTCTGAAAGTTCCTTCGCTTTGCTGTTCCATTTTTCAAAACCGTTAAGATCAGGGAACAGAGTAACGCTTCGCCCTTTCAATATTTTACATTTTTCAACGTTCAAACCCTCTTTAGCCCCGGCTGCAAGCCAAATGAACTGGGGCAAATATACGCTTGCAATTACAGCCGTTTTTTCGCTTTCAACAATTGCAACCGGCTTTGTTTTATCCTTTAGCAAGTGTTCACCAAACAAACATTGTTTTAGCTCAAAATCAGCCGCTTTAAGCGCAGTATGAACCCAGGTAATATGGCTGAATGGCTTCTTAACTCTCTTGCCCGTGGCGGCATCGTAAAGCATTATTTTACCCGTTCTAATTTTGCCTTGTGTGTCTATTTGCCAAAATACTGTAGCCCCGTCCCAATTCTTTGAAGTAGCAATAATATACTGGCTTATCAGCTGCTTACTAACCTCAACCCCAAATAAGCTTATAAGAAACCTTACAAAGTGATTTGCTTCATAGTTTTTCAAACTGGCTTTAAATGTCTCAACGGGAATAAAGGAAACGGCTTTGTTTACAGTTGGTTTCTTTGGTTCCTGTCGTGCTGGCAAAGGAACAGGGTTGTTTTTCGTATCAAAGTATTTGTTTTCATTTGTCAGATAGGCAAACTTACTTCTTTCTAAGCACCAGCCCGAAACCCAGCAATCATTTTCTATACGTTCAAATACCTGACTTTTGGGAATATAATCAATATTGCCATTTAGAGCAGTTGCCTTGTATGCTTTATCGGAATAATCTGCCAATGTTACAAAGTTCATTAAATAGCACTTAGTTTCCTTCGGTGGCTTTTCATGGTAAGCGCAATTATCCAGCCTGTCACAGCGTCCATATTGTTCCGGTAGATAGTTCCCTGTTTCGGTATCAATATACTTTACAAAAGTTCTTTTGGTACAGTTTGGGCATTTATGTTTTCGGCTTCCCGGTTCCAATATGTAACGGTGTGGCATTTTTAAAAAGGTAATTGTGGCTCATTTATAATATTTATTACTTTGTCTATTTCGCCTCTTATGCTATTAATTTTAATGTTTAAATCCTTTGTCAAATCCCATCTCTGAAATTCCAAATATTTCAAATACCCGTTCAATGCTGCAAGTTTCCGTTCATCTTCGGTTTTCCTGTTTTTGTTTTTCATCTTCTTGTATTACTGGTTAATAATTTTTATCTGTATTTACTCATTGAGAAAAAGTTTGTTTTTTGCGCTTCACATCATTCACATCATTCACCCTTTTTGATATAAATGAACCAAGTGAACCAAGTGAACTGTTAAAAAGAAATTTTTTTTACATAAACGATCATCCCGAAATTCTTTTTTTCCACCTCAAAGCCGGCATTCCTTAGTCGTTCTCCAAATGTTTTTTTAGAACAGCTACGGCAACCACTTTCATTGCAATAGGCGCGATATAAGGTATATATTTCTTTAAATTCCTGATAGTCGGTTGTGCATTTTTCAAACCCTTCTTCCGATAAAAACATTTGTACACTATCAGATTGCATTTTATAACTTTCCAACTGCTGCCTTACTGCATCGCTGTATGTGAAATTCTTTTGTTTAAGCAAGCGGGTAAGTCCATCCAGTACCCAGTTGAATACCCCTGACAATTCGGCTTTAATTATCTTTTGTGCTAACTGCTTATCCTGCTCAGCCTCAGGAATAGCAATATCAAAGGGAACTATTAGAAATCGCCTGAAATATGCGTTTGTTTGTTCAGCATCTTTTGGTAATTCATTGCAATTGAAGATCAGTTTTGCATAATTGGAAAGTGTAAAAGGTTCTCCATAAGGCAAACGAGCTTCAACGGGTTCGCCCGAAACCAACTGTTTGAAAATTGCTGTTTCAAGTTTCCCGTTTATTTCACTGGCATAGTTCACAAGTTTGTTTGCTAACATTGCCCTGAAATAACCATTATCGTTTGTAAGACTTTGCAATGAATAGCTGCTTACATTTTCATCACCGCCCAACAAAGCATTGACAACTTCAAAGAATACCGATTTTCCATTTGCTCCTGTACCGTATAGTAATAATGTTTTTTCAAGCTTTAGTGTACATGGTTTTATGAATAAGTAACCTAAATATTCTGATAATATCTTCTGTCTTTTTAAATCGGGCTGCACCTTGTCTAAATAGGCTTGAAATATGGGTGCGGTGGCTTTGGGGTTGTATTCAAAGGGTAGTTGATAAGTAATGAAATCTTCTTGCATTGGCGCTCTTAGTTCTTGTTTAGTGGGGCTTATTTCAAAGGTTCCGTTCTTCAGATTGATAAATACAATATCATTGGGCTGTTCTGGCTTTGGTAAGTTTGCCGCGGAAAGGAATTGCTTGTATAACTGTTCCTGAAAAGAATAGAACCTTGCTTCAAACTTATCAATACCCATTTTTTCGGCAGCTTTGCCTAAAAATGTTTGAAGTTCAGCATTATCAAATAGGTTCCAGTAAGCACCATTATATAAATAAACGAAAGCAAGGTTTTTACAAATTCCCCAGTTGTTCTGTTGGGCAATATTTAAAATCTGTTCAATACTGCATACTAAAAAATGTTTTTTCCCTACCTTTTCGTTCTCATTTTCAAGCCCCGCATGTTCCCTGAAATCAATTTTTTCAATCTGGTCAAGTAACAGCCTTAAAATCTCCTTGTGTTTGACTGACCCAAGCGATTGTGATAACTTGTCGGCCTCGTTTATAATATCCTCAACCCCAATACCGGATCCTTTAAAATCAAATTCAGTTGTTATATCTTTGCCCATGTTTTATAAAGATTTTAAGGGTGTTCCGCTGGAAACGGGCACCTTTTTTTCGTTTATTTTATTAATTTGTTTCATCGCATCTGCCAATGTTCGACAACTCCATGCTGTTTTTCTTCAATATAAGGGGGGGGTCTTCATTATTATACCCTCCCGTGTTTGTATTTGAGAGTTTGAATTTCATGAACGGCATCATTGACCTCGTCCGTTTTATACAAGATACGGCCGCCGATACGATAACCTCTGACGGTTCCTTCCACTGTGTATGTGTGGAGGGTGGTAAGTGAAATCTTCAGAAGCTCACAGACTTCCAGGCGTGTCAAATATTCACCTGTTGTATCTTTTTGAGCCGGTTCCGGTTTAAACTGTTTGAGTTTTTCCGCAACAATTTCGCCGATAATGTCACGAAATTCGTCTAAGGGTGTTGAGTGCAAAAGAATAGATTTTTCCATTTTTTTTATTTTGTATTAGGTTTACACACGTTATGTCAAATTGAACGTCTACAAAGATCGTTTGCGTGAAATCGAATAACAAGTATTACAATAAATCAAGTAGTTAGCATTAAATTTGACGATAGTGAACACTAACTAGGTCAAAAAAAAAGTCCCCCAGTGGAGGACTTTCTATAGATTATTGTTGTTTGGCGTTGGTCGTAATGGTCACTTATGGTTAACGACTTTTTTTAATGGTGACTTTGTGAAATACGGGTGAATACTCAATTTATCAGCGTTCTGTTCCTGCGTTATCTTAATGTACTTCATAAACGCCGTATCTGTTTTGTGCCCTGTGATCTTCATTATGGAAATGGTCGGAATCCCCGCTAAATACATATTTGTAGCAAAACTTCGGCGGGCGGTGTGAACAGTAATTAACGTATATTTTTCTTTGGTTTGATCGTAACTTAACCCTCCTTTTGTCCGGTTTAAAATGATCTTTTCATTTAACTCTGCCGTTTCTCCTAATTCTTTTAGATAGACATTCATTTTTTGGTTACTGATCGGGCGGGGTGTAGTGCCGTTGTATTTCTTCAATATCTCTTTCACAATCCAGTGTAAGGGAATTACAACCATTTCCCCAGTCTTAATGGTCTTAACCCTTAACTGTGTCGCATTTTTTATGAATTTATCCTGTGTGAGCTGTGTTAGATCGGAAAACCTCAAACCGGTATAACAACCAATGAGAAACAAGTCCCGAACCCGGTCTAATTTCTTATTATCAGTTAAATCCTTTTCATAGAGGGTTTTTAGTTCATCATCATTAAGGTAGATCGTTTCTGCTGTTTCCTCAGGTTTG
>CAISZK010000331.1 GCA_903889915.1 uncultured Bacteroidota bacterium | reverse complement strand
CCATCCAAAAAGTGTGTCCGGATAAGTGATAAAAGAAAGCCCGCCTCCGATGTCAGCGCCAAGCCTGTTGTCTGGCTTTAAGTTGGCATACAACCATTGTTTGCTCAGGCTGTCAATGTGACTTCCGAATAAGTAAGTGTTCTGGAATTTTGTACTGAGGCTGTTTGAAGACAATTCATAATTCAGATCAATGCCTGCGACAGCTTTGTAATTGTCATGCAGAAAATAATTATCATCAACCTGAGCCTTTGCCAGCAGAAAAGTGAGCGAAAATAATATGACTACAAATGCTTTCTTCAAAATTACTTATTAACGGTCATATTAAAATCGCCTGTCAGTTTCAAATCCAATAAATAGCCGCTATAGATCTTCACATAGTGTGGTTGACCGGTTGTGTTGAATCTTGCAACAATGATCATCTTTTTTGCACTGTAAAGATGCTTCAACTTTTCTCCACTGACAGGAATGTAAATGAGACTTCTTTTCTTGGATGTGACTTTGTAATTATTATCAATGGGTGCTGACTGAATAACCGAACTGAAAGTTACAAGTGAATCAGTTTTTACACCATTATCGAGCAGGTAAATTTGCGCCATTGCTGAAAAGGGGAAGCCATTATCAGCAATGAGTGTCAGTGTTCCATGATTTAACTCATAGCTGCTGCCTGGTTTGGTAAGGTTGAACGACATCGTATCTGTCAGTGTGAGATTATGTGCTACCAGTGAAAGAGGAATTTCAAGATCAAGATCTGCATTAAAACCATAGCCACTATACATAAAATCATTGCCACTTGAAACATTTCCTAAAGGGTCTGTGCTTAGGTTCAGGGAATATTCAAGACTGTCGGGCAGATTCTCTACAAGTTGTTTGAAATTGGAATTGTCAAGATTGAATGTGGAAACTGAAGGTATCACAGGGTTCATAGGATTGTAAGTTTCCACAGCCCTGTTGATGTGAATGGTTGAGTTGATGATTGAACTGTTGAGTGCAACTGCATTATGGGTATGTGAATTTACTGATTTCAATTGCTGCAAAACAAATGCAGCATCTACTCCATAACCATTCGTAATGTTAAGTTTCAGATGAAGGTCTTCAAGACTTAAGGTGCCATCAGTTATTTTATGGAATAAGCTGAAATAAGTTTTTTGCAAACCCGGATTTGATGTTTGATTTCCAAAATAGCCCTGAGCATATCCGATCACCAGATTATTGAAAGAAGAAGACATCTGTAAACTATCGTTAGCAGTAATTGTAACAGTGCTTCCATTGGGATCTATCCATGCCTGTACTGTCGAGGTTATTGTATTGCTGCTATTCCCTAAGGGACCGGTTAGATCAATAGTGTAACCTGAAATGTCAATGGCTTTCTGATAAAGTGCCGGTCCGTTATTGCCAGCAGCGGGGAGCAGATCAGTATATGTAAAAGGAGTGCCGTTGAATGATGTGCAAGGGATCTGATAAGTACAAAGCACTTTTTGACTTAATGAGTTTTTTATTTTCAGAATAATATTCCCTGATTTTACTACAATTTTTCTTACTTCACCCGAATGCCCTGGGTTCATATAAGTATGGCTGGTAGAATTCATAATTAATTGACCGGGGTTAACAGTTATGCTTCCTGTCAGGTGATAGACCTGTTTAGATATAGTGTCGGGAAAATTAACCAGTGAATCAACATTGAAATTGAATAGTGAAGAGTTGTAAACAATCTTCAATGAAGTGTCAGGATTTACCTGAATTAATGAATCTGCAAGCAGGTTGTTTATACCCAGCGATGTTTTGATCAGTGGCGCCATCACTGAAACATCCCAGTTTGCAGTGCCAATATTCTTGCGGCAAGATACTATTGCAAACAGAGCCGCAACAACTATACATAATTTAATGAACCTCTTCACGGAGACAATTAATTTGAATGGCGTAAAAGTAGTAATTATTGGCGAATATCATTGCGGGAATTGTGAAATAGAAAGAGGATGTTGCAGTTGGGAGCCACAATATGGTTTTATGGTTTTACAAATATTTGTGATTCTTTTAAACCTGTTCCTTCTGTTGTAATAATGTAAGTTCCTGCAACTATATCGTAACTTGAAAGGTCAAAAGAGATGTTGTTTTCTCCTTCATTCACCAGGCATTGGTTTGCTGCAATAATTCTTCCGCAAACATCGGTCAGGTAAATTTTTATCTGGTCTTTTGCTTTTGAATTTATTTTAATGTAAAGATGATCGCTGAAAGGATTTGGATATGCCTGCATTGAACCTAAGGAGTGAAAGTATAGTTGTGGTATATCCTGAGGAAAATTCCAATCAACCAGATAGGCATCGGTGATCAGAGTAGTGAGGCTTTGTTCAATTTCTGTTATCATGTGTTTCCCGTTCGGGCTGTAATGTCCCAGTCCAAGATAAACAGCATGTCCGTAGTATTGAGAACTGGTGCTGTCACTGAAAAAAGTGATGCGGTGTTTGTTGGTTGAGTCGGCATTCATCATCCACCAATCGCAACCACCATTGGTGTTGTTTTTATTGGTCATCCAAACTATGGAATTGCCGTCATGCGTATAAAATGCCTGTTCGTTGTAATCGAGGTGTGTCATTTGTTTCCAGTCCTTGCCTGTTGTAGCATTCATTGTGAAAACCTGGTTATCGAAAAAAGAAACCTGATTGTAATCACTGCTGAAAATAATGCGTGATCCATCGGGCGACCAGCCGTAGCATTCATAGAATCCGGGAAGTGAATCTCCATAGGTTTTAATATTGCTGATGGACACACCGCTTGTGTCAGCATGGAAATCCGCAACTTTTATTACCCAATAACCTGCAAATTGCTTCCAGTTAAAAATGTCCCAGTATGCTGCTGCCGTACGTTCTGTCCACATTAGTTTTGAACCATCAGGGGAGAAAAAACAATACATTGCACCTCCTGTTGAGTCATTGGGAGTGTTGGTTAATTTCCATGCTTTGCTGCCATCGCTTTTTACTATCCAAATGTCGGAATAGCTTCCTATTCCTGGCAAAGCTTCTGAGGAAGTCCCCGGGTGTGTTGGCTTCTCTACAGTGATTGCAAGATACTGACCCGAGTGATGAAATGATGGAGAACCCTGATGTTTGCCAGGAAGACCCGAAGTGTTGCAGGTAACGCAGTGTTTGTTCGAGCCATCAGTATTTATCAAATACACATCAAAATAACCGTCGCTTCCTTTCAGTGCAACTGTCACCTGGTTGCTGTCTGCAGGATTCCAGTCACAGGAACCAGTTGTGTCATGGAAGGGAATAAAGTTGAGTAGTTGTGCTTCGCTTTTTGATGAACAGACGGAAAGGATTGCAAATAAAAAGAGGTAAAAATACTTTTTGAACTTCATCATTTTTTCAATTTGGATGCTGTAAAAGTAGTAATTGTTGGAGAATTTTCTAATGGAAAAATAAAATTTTGAGTCCACTCCGATAAGTCTTTTTCTTGCCGCAAAGGCTCAAAGTCTCGAAGTTTCGCAAAAAAACAAACTTGCTTTTCAATGCTTTGCGTATCTTGATGTCTTAATGTCTTAGCGGCATTTTTGTGTTTTATTACTTTTCGGAGCAGTATCAATTTCCCAATGTTGATAATCCGGGAATGGTCAGTTTGCTATTTTAGCACATTGAATTTAACAAAAATTATAATGAATCAGCCGTAATGAGTTGATACGGCAAAACGTGGGTTATGCAAAATAATGTAATTTTGGCGAAAATATTTTTAAATCATTATTTATTAAAACCTTTGAGTATGAAAAAAACATTCACTTTAATTGCTATCCTCGTATTTGCATACGGGGTCAGTCGTGCACAAGTTCACGACACTATTGTAAAATGGACATTTCCCACCAATGCTGCTACCGATTCAGTAGCTGACGGAGGTATTGGGATTAATTTAAACCAGGTAATTCATGCTGTAGGCACCAGTACTATAACTTATACAAATACGGGTGTAACTACATATTGTGGAAGAGCTACAAGCTGGCGCAACGGTGTAGGATCAAAATATTGGCAGGTGATGTTCAACACCACAGGCTATGATAGTTTGTTTTATACCTCCCTGCAAAAAAGCTCAGGCAACGGAGGTCCAAGAGACTTTCAGGTGGAATACAGAATTGGGAAAACAGGTTCGTGGACAATTATCCCTGTTGATACCATCAGGGTACCTGTAGTAGGTGGGAATGCATGGCCAACAAATGTTATGCTCGACACATTACCTATAGCCTGCAATAACAAAGATTCTGTGTTTTTACGTTGGGTTGTCAGAGACACTATGTCAACAACCGGAGGCGCAATAGGTGCAAACTCATCTTCGAGTATTGACAATATTAAAGTTTGGGGGCATAACATTTCAGGAATTACCCCTCCTTATGTTACCAGCGCAATTTTAAATAATCTGACTACTGCAACTGTTGTTTTCAATACTCCTGTAAATGCAACCGCTGAAACTGTCGGGAATTATTCTGGCTTAGGCAATGTTACCACAGCAGTTCGTTCGGTGACACAGGATACCGTAACACTCACTTTCCCAAGTTTGAATAATGGCGATGCGTATGCTCTTATTGTTTCAAATGTTCAGGATGCAAGCAGTATTCCGATGGCAGCGCCTCAGACTTTTCATTTTCTTCTGAATAATTCCATAGATACCCTGGTGATCACAGAGATCAATTATCACAATCCACCTTATCCCGGAAGTAATAATTCGGATTCACTCGAATACATTGAACTCTATAATAATTCCAGTGTTTCTACACGTGTTGGCGGTTATAAACTAAATTTGGGTGGTTTTAACACAACTACTTTATACACTTTCCCTGCTGACGATATTATTGCTCCCAATACTTATCTGGTGTTTGCAAAAAATGCCAATGCTGTTAATCATTTCTATGGCATCACAGGCACTATACAGTATGGAAACTCGAATTTGAGTAATACTTCTGCCAGAATTTCTATAATCAACACCGTTGGCGCATATATTGATTCAGTAACCTACAGAAGCACTTCTCCATGGGACACTATGGCTCACGGTCATGGTCCCTCACTTGTATTATGCAACCCAAGCACTTCAATAGCTTATAATTCAGATCCTGCAAACTGGCTCATAGCAAATGAATTTGTTGATTCACTGGCACACATTGCCGTTTATGGAAATCCCGGAGCAGGATGTACAATGGAAGGTATCAGCAATTATTCAAACGACAACACGAATTTGAATTGTTATCCGAATCCAACAAGAAATAACCTGACAATTGCTCCGAATGCTTTTGCCAGCGATATTTCAATGTTCGACATTTTAGGCAATGTAGTTTTTGAAAAGAAAAATGTTTCTTCAACGATCAATATTAATACTTCCGGTTTCAATACAGGTATGTATTTTATCAGGGTTACTTATTCAAACAATAAAGTAGCTTCAAAGAAGATTGCAATTGACTAATAACGGAACTTTCTAAAAGAAAAAAGCAGTTGAGAATTCAACTGTTTTTTTTATGGGGTGAATATTAGTTTTATACAGGTTTGATTTAATTGAAAATATAGATACACATTGGGATAATAGCAGATATTGATAAAATAAATATCATTGGGAGTTATGGGACTTGAGATTGCCTCTGAATATTTGCGACAGCCTCTGAATAATCCGGGAAGGGTTTGAATAATCTGGGAAGCATCTGAATAATCTGGGAAGCATCTGAATAATCCGGGAAGCATCTGAATAATCCGGGAAGCATCTGAATAATCCGGGAAGTATCTGAATAATCCGGGAAGTATTTTTATTTTTGCTTTCTAAAAACAAAACATCCAGCTATCTTTGAGCATCTGTAATTATAATTTTTTCCTGATAATATTGAAGTTAAATAAACAATGGAAAACGACCGCCCTCCCATAACTAAAACTCCCCGCGGACCAATGATTAAATTTGTCTTTGTACTTGTGGCTTCAGTGGGGGTTTCCATATGGATCACTTTTGCACCATTGTTTCCTGCAACAGTTTTTATCAAATGGCAGTTGCAATGGTTCGATGGCTCTTATTATCCAAAATATACCTTTGCTGTGGTATGGGTGATCATGTTGCTTGTTTTCACCGTCGTTACTTTGCTTGTTTCCTCTCTATGGGAGAAGGTGAAGAGAGTGAGAAAATGATTGGATGTGCGAAACAACAAACCACAAACAATAAACAACAAACTTTTCAAAAACTTGCCTTTTTTAATAAATGCGCAATACTGAGTAATGGATGACGATAGACCATTTTCTTTCCTGAATGTCGCATTACTTTTCTTATTGTTTCTCTTTTTTCAGGCGAATAACAATACACTTTGCAGTTTTTACAGGCAGGTTTCCTGATTTTGAAAGGGCAAAGTTCAATACGTTTCAATGCATAGTTTTGTAGTTCCTTGCATTTATCACAAAGTCCGTGTTCAGTATTGTGCATATCTTTGCAATAGATACCGATCATTGCGACGATGGTTTTATTTTCAGTTTTTACACTCAACTTTTTTCAGACTTTTTTTTCAGATATTTATTGATATCCGGTGTAGGGATAATACAAACATGGCTGCTTCCAAACAAAGCATATCGCGTTTTTGCAATTAATTTATAGAAAAAATCACGGACAGATTTGGGAATAATTATCAGCCCAAACAGTAGCGTCCAGATTCCACCGATATCTTTGAAAATATAGAGGCCCGCAGTTGACCGTAGAAAGTATTTTTCATTGCGAATGTAAACCACTGTGTCCAGTGCGCCGACAGGCAATCCAATCGTTTTCAATAATGTTTCCCCTTGTAGCGACTGCAAAGGAACAAAACTGAATTGCTTCTGCCGGTCGTGTTTTTTAATAAACTTTACAGTACTGTTGCACAAATTGCAATTACCATCAAACAATAAAATATTTTTACGCTCAGACATTATAAAACGATTGAATGGGGGACTGAAGAATCAAAGTCCGCAACCACAAACCACAAACCCTTCAAACTTTTCAAACCGATTCTTTGATCATTGTCAGCAGCATCTTGAATTTCGAAACAGCATTCACAGCATGCGGATTATTGGCGGGCATAATAATGCTTTTGCCTGCCTGCAGCAAGAATGATTTGCCATTGATCACAATCTCGCCTTCGCCTTCAATCACCTGCACCATTGCATCGAAAGGAGCTGTATGCTCACTTAATTTTTGACCTTTATCAAAAGCAAAAAGAGTGATGTTGCCTGTCTTTTTTTCAAGTACTCTTTTGCTGACGATCCCATTCGTTGAATACTCCACTAATCCTGCTAAGTCAAGTACCGTTGCTTTTTCGAAAATATTTGCTTCCATGATTTTTATTTAAGATTTAAGATTTGAGATTTTTGATTTAAGATTTAAAATAACCATCAATGACCATTGACTAATGACCATTGACTATAAATAAAAAGACGATAGCTCTTTCAGCAGCACCTGGTATTCCTTATGTTTCCCTTTACCCATCACTTCCACTTCAAGTTTTTCAAGTGACACGGCCAATTTTTCCTGTTCTTTTTCATTGAGGACTTTGTCGGCTAATGCGTATAACATTTCGTCTTCCTTTTTAATGTGACTTTGCAAAAGATTCGTGTAGTTAAGCAGGTTTGCAAAGACTCCGAGTGTCCCTTTCTCATCACCCTTTTTATATTCTTCAAAAGAATGGTTCAGAGCTTTGATATAACTGCGTCCCAGTTGATGTTCGTGAATTTCAATTTCTATCATTCCGCCATTGCGCGAAACTCCTTTTGCTTCCATAGCCGGAAAGAGTACCAGCTCTTCTTTGGCGTGATGATTCTTGTCGTAGAAGACTTTTATAAAATCCATAATTTTTTCATAGTGTTCAACGTTTAGCTCTCTGCCACCGCCAACATCTTTTGAAATCTTTTTCATGATGCGTAGCATAAGCTCTATTTCCTGATGTTCTGTTTTTAAATGTTCAGTTGCTTTCATATCATTTCGATTTTAAAATTATTTTTCTTTAAATTATTTGCTAAAAAGGTTGACCGGAAATCCTCAACCAGGGTGATATATTCTTTGTGTTTTACTGTTCCCATTCTTTCTTCTCCGATTTTTTCAAAAGCATCAAATAACATATTCGACTCTTCCGGATCGAGAACCTGATCGGCCATTGGGAACAAAACCTTGTTTTCTTTTTCAATATGATTTCTCAGGAGAGTTACAGAATCTCTTGAGAGGGAGATAATATTTTCCAAAACTTTTTTATCTCCGTTTTTATATTCGGATACAGCCTCAGTAAGTGCTATAATGTAACTTCTCCCGATCTGATGTTCATTCACCATCACTCTGACGGGGCCACTATCGTGTGAAAACCCTTTCTTTTCCAAAGCCGGAAACAGGAGTTCTTCTTCTTTGCCATGATGGTTTATGTCAGCAAAGACTTTGATAAAATCAATGATCTTTTCAAACTGCAACGTGTCAAAAGCCACTTTGTTCTCAAGGTCATTGTAAATTGTCTCCATGGCTGAAAGCACAATTTTTATGCTTTCATGTTCATCCATTAATTGCTGTGTTGCTTTCATGTTTTAATGTTTAATTGTTTAACTGTTCAATTGCTGAATTGTCTGAATAGGGCACCTCCCAAAACTATAGTATTGATTATTTTTTCAACACTAAGAACACTAAGGACACATAGAAACACAAAGAAATCACTAAGTGTAGCTGCGAGATCTTATTGTGCTTAGTGGATGTTTTTTTAGTGTGTGCCCTGCATGAGCAGTACACACACAACCGCAAGCAGTAGAAAAAAGGCAAAAATACAAATTTATTTTCTAACGGTTAAAAGTTGTGTGTGTGTTTATTTCCAGAGGGTGAAAATCCCTTATGCGCGGGGTCGT
>CAISZK010000330.1 GCA_903889915.1 uncultured Bacteroidota bacterium | reverse complement strand
ATAAAATTTAAAAGAATTAAGCGGATAAAGGTAAATGAAATTATGAAACGGTTCCCGAAATTGATTGTTAAAAGGTGCAGGATATAAAGGATTGGTCAAAAGATAGCTCACCAGAATTTAGAAGCAACCTTTTATCCTATCCTTCTTAACTCGAATGAATTTCCTCTGAAAATCTGCACGAAACTTTGATGTCCGCGCATTCAGGGTATCTTTCTTTACATTATTTTTGTAGTATCAGCTTTTCAATACTGCTATTTGTATCAGAAGTAATTTTAATAAAATACATACCGCTTCTGAATTGACTTAAATCGAATGAGGTCTGTGTTTGCATTTTTATCTGCTTTTGCATAATAGTTTCACCAAGTGTGTTGATGATCTTAATGTCTGTTGCATTCTGGAGATTATTGAAAATTATCTCAAACTGTCCTTTGCCAGGATTTGGATAGATTGAAAATTCCGGAACATTATTTTCTGTAAGACCTGTTATGACAACTGAAATAATATTGGAAGAATCCGAAACACATCCGTAGGTATTGGTGACTATCACAAAATAATCACCCGATATTATAGGAATATAACTTTGGGAAGTTGCACCACTCACCGGCAAACCACCAACTATGTTTTGAAAATACCATTGATTTCCTGTTATTGAATTTGAGAATAAACTATCCCCGTTCTGAGTGATAACGGGTGTTGCAGGTGAAGGATGAATGGTTAGTGTAACAGCATTGGAACTGGCGGGGTTTCCAATTGCACAGGATTCAGAAGACAACAGGTTGCATGTAACAATGTCGCCGCTGACTAAAGACGAAGCAGTAAAAACAGTAGTGTCTGTACCCGCCGCATTGCCATTCACGAACCACGAATAATGAGGAGTTACGCCACCATTAACAGTAGTCGCTTTGAAAGTAAGCGGAGTGCCTGCGCATATTGTAGATGATGGCAAAGCTGCTATACTTACATTGACAGTAAGTGTAGAAACAATACTCATGGTAATAGTATTTGAAGTTGCCGGGCTGCCAACTGCACAAGAATTTGATGATGTTATGATGCAATCAACAATATCGCCATCGTTTGGTACAGTGCTATAAACAGAACTATTGCTGCCTGTATTTACTCCGTTCAATTGCCACTGATAAGTTGGTGATGTTCCGCCATTGGTGGCATTTGCAGTAAATGTTACACTGCTGCCTGAACAAACAGATGATCCCGGGCTTACCGTAATACTATTGCCTGCGGGTAATGCAGAGTTGACAGTCATTGTAATTGAATTTGAAGTGGCAGGCGAACTGGTAGCACACGTCAGACTGCTTGTCATCACACATGCAATCACATCATTGTTTGCAAGCGATGAACTTGAATAAGTGGATGCGGAAGCTCCCGGAATATTTGTTCCGTTTTTGGTCCATATATATGATGGAGTGCCTCCATTGGCAGGTGTTGCAGTAAAGGTCACAGTAGTACCAGAACAGATAGCTCCCGCAGGGTTTGCAATGATGCTAACTCCTGCTACTCCGCCCGGATTTACAACCATCGTAATTGGATTGGAAATTGCCGGTGAACCTGTCACACAGTTGGCATTACTTGTCATTTCACAGGTAATAATATCAGTATTTGCAAGTGTGGATGAAGTGTATATTGAGTCAATAGCTCCGGGGATGATGGCTCCGTTTTTCTTCCACTGAAATAATGGCGATGTGCCACTGTGGACTGTTGTTGCTGAAAACGTGACACTGTTGCCTGCACATATTGCTCCTGCAGGATTTGCAGCAATGGTTAATGATGCTGCTACTGCTGTGTTCACAATCATGGTAAGAGGATTCGAAATTGCAGGAGAACCAACGATGCAGGCTGAATTATTTGTCATCCGGCAAGTGATGGTGTCATTGTTTGCCAATAATGATGTTGAATAAGCAGGATTTGTTGCACCCGGAATAATTGATCCGTTTTTCAACCACTGATATGCAGGAGTTGTTCCACCGTTAACAGGAGTTGCAGTAAATGTTACATTCGTCCCTGAGCAAATTGTTCCGGATGGATTTGCAGCAATACTGACCGAAGCTGTAGCAGCGCTATTCACAGCCATTGTTATTGAATTTGATGTTGATGGTGATCCCGTAACGCAATTCAGACCGCTTGTCACTACACAGGTAATGGCATCTCCATTTGAAAGAGTATTCGTACTATAAGTTGAGCTATTCGCACCTGTAATAATTGCCCCGTTTTTCTTCCATTGATATAAAGGTGTCG
The DNA here is from genome assembly GCA_903889915.1 of uncultured Bacteroidota bacterium. Taxonomy (GTDB): domain Bacteria; phylum Bacteroidota; class Bacteroidia; order Bacteroidales; family CG2-30-32-10; genus CAISZK01. The sequence continues at coordinate 2,790 of CAISZK010000330.1, read as the reverse complement.
TTCCGCCATTTGTTGGTGTAGCAGTAAAAGTCACACTGGTTCCTGAGCAGATGGTTCCGGTGGGATTCACAGCAATACTTGCGTTTGCAGCAGGCAAAACTGCAGGCTTTAATTGTACGTTAAGAATTGTTGCGTTTCCATCAGTAGCCACAACATTGGTAATTGTTTTGGATGTATAGCCTGCAGCAGAAAAAGTAAGGCTCCATGTTCCGGCTTTGATAGGTCTGTAATAGTTTCCAAAAGTAGGCGCTGAATACACCCATGAACTATCCACATCATGGCTGTTTACAAAAACTTTTGCTCTTATCGGATTGCCTGAGCATGAATCTGTGATCACTCCCCTTATGCCATTCAGGCATGCTTCAATATGTTTGAGAAGAGGATTCTTTAAAACATTCCAATAAATAGGTAACGAATCGGAATCCAATTTTTTTACAATGGAAATTTCGACAGTAACTTCTCTGCAATGCTTAAAGTAGTTCATATAATCCTGCCGCCCTCCGGTGATAACATACCAATCCCCTCCTTCCGATATTCCTGACGAATAGGTTTCTTTAAAATATCTGTTGGTTGCCTGATTTTCCTTAATGGTTGTGCTGCCATTGACCTGTGCTGAATCAGCAAAATTCGTTGAAACATATCTCCACCATGCATCATCGGCAGTTGTTCTTGATGAAGAAGTCCATGTGTCCCATGGAAAATTCACAACATCGGAACCTCCGTGAAAATTTGCTGACATCACAAAATACATGCTGTCGGCAAGATTCATCAATGTTTGTGTTTCGGTTTGGTATGCATTTCCGTCAGGATGTTGACCTGAACGCGGATCAGCATAATTCCTGTTCATATCTACGTTGCTGGCATTATAGCGTTGTGCCCCGGTTAAGGTGGTATTTCCACCATGATAAGTGCCGTCAGGGTTTGAATCAGGCAGTATCCAGATTTCAATATTGTTCAGCATATTTGTAACACGGGTATTTGTTCCATAATTTGAAAGCAAATAATCAATCAGGTGAAGCATCATGATATATCCTGTAACTTCGTCACCATGTATCGTAGAAGTGTATAAAAACTGTGGTTTACATGCTTTGGTGCTGACGTTATTTGTAATTTTCATGATAATCAATTTCCGTCCGCTTGCGAGGGTTACAAGAGAATAACGTTTGCAAAGATTAGGGTAGTTTGTCTGAAACCTTGTCATCATTGAATCATATACCTGGTAAGTTGGGTAGCGGTTCCACGATGCCATCTGCAACATTGTGGTTGCCATATTGATCACCTTTGGACCTTCGGGAGGAATGATAGAATATTGAAGATTCAGTGCAAGGAAATTTCTGAATTCATTCTTCGAGGCAACGGCAAGACCTTTTAAAGTAGTACTGTTAAAGCCATCAATGGACACAATGTTGGTCAGCAAAGTATCAACCTGGGCTTTTGATGCCGCTTTGAAGCTGAAGGTAATTTCGTTTTGATATTGGAATAATGAATCAAGCAGTCTTTCCTGCTGTGCATTTAAATTATTTCCTGCCTGAATTTGTATGGGGTGTTGAATAATCTGTGCCTGACAAAAAACTGTCAGCATGAGTGCGACAGCAAAAAGTGATATTTTCCTGATCATAAAAAGGGTATTATAAAGAAAGGACAAAGGTAGAAATTTTCTGAATCGGGCTTTTTATTAAAAGTTAAGAATCGGTAAGTAAAAGGATGAACTGGTTCCGAAAAGTAATAAAACATAAAATTGCCGCAAAGACCCTAAGACACCAAGATACGCAAAGCTTTGAAAAGCAAATATTTTTTTTTTGCGAAACTTCGAGCCTTTGAGCCATCGCGGCAAGAAAACGACTAATCGGAGTAAACTCATTATTAAAATTCAGCATAGCGAATGTCCCTGATCGCGCTTATCAATAAGTTCGCACTCTGTCTCCCGACGAGTGCGTGTGAAAAATTTCAAGATCAAAACCAAACATTTTCATGAAGCATTCTTCGTTGTTTTTAAATTGTATCACGCGTTTGAAACGCGAGCTATCATGGATATTATGGATACAAATTGTCAGGGAAAAAACAATAATAAATTCTATGCCCTGCCGGCAACTCCTCCCCTTCTCAAATAATTCACCAATCCTATTGTCGAAGCAAATGTCCAGCATCCTTCAAGAATAATAAACGGCATGTATTTCAGAAGTACCGAAGCATAACAAGCCACAGCTGCTCCAAAAATATTGAGAAAAATGTACGTTAAACTGTCTTTTTTAATAATGTCAATGAGGTTTAAAAAATATGCAATCAGCAAAATTGCAACCCCAATTGTTCCTGCCCAATCAGTAAGTGTCATTATGTGGTGTTTTATATGGTTCTTCTCCGGTTTATGCCCTGTATTCCGCCTGCAAAATACGAATAAAATTGAAGCTAAACGGGGATCAATTAATAAGGCGTTTGGTTTCTTTGTTCAACCGGTTGGTTACTTCTAAAAAAAAAGTCAATAATCATCAGCCATTGAGTATCATCTGTTGGGGAAATTCAGTATGATAAGCTGTGGCTAAAATTCATTTCAAAAGGAGACAATTCAACCGATATGAGTTATAGTCACTGATTTATGGTACAGGTTGACATGGTACAGTGACTGGTTGATGTGGTGCACTAACTGTACCACATGGTACAGTAACTGGTTGATGTGGTACACTAACTGTACCACATGGTACAGTGACTGGTTGACGTGGTACACTAACTGTACCACATGGTACAGTGACTGGTTGACGTGGTACACTAACTGTACCACATGGTACAGTGACT
>CAISZK010000329.1 GCA_903889915.1 uncultured Bacteroidota bacterium | reverse complement strand
TGGTCACACGTATTGCTACTTCGGTAGAGTGTTTGTGTTTCTTGGCTATGCGAGACCGTTATAGCATATGATTGCCACTTTTAACAAAGGAAGGTTGTGTTTTGGCAAGTATAGGTCAGGTTTTGGCAGGTTTTTTCTGTGTTTTGGCTATAATTCTTAGCGTTTTAGTATTCAAAAGTGTTTCTATTATAATTAATTGGAATATTGTTAAGTTCAAGTGTTCGATTACATTTATTGTAACTATTCACCCCATCCTGTGTATGTTTTAATAGTTATGAACATTTCATGGTTAACAACTTTTTGGCACATTGATAAATTCGGTTGTATTAAAGTATTTCTTTGCAAGAAATGAGTTTGGTATTGAATCCATACAAAGAAATAGAGCGATTGAATAAAATTATCCTTGAGCAAGCCAAGGTGATTTCTGAATTAATGGCCCGAATAGACCGTTTGGAAAAGCCAAAGAACAGCAGCAACAGTTCTCTGGCTCCCAGTCATGATATTGCACGACCACTGCGGACAAAAACATTGCGTAGCCAAAGCAATAAGAAACAGGGCGGACAACCTGGACATGAAGGCACAACTCTTCAGATGGTAGAAAATCCGGACCAAGTCATTGAACACAGCTCTATCTATTGCACCTGCTGTGGTTCTGATATCAGCCAAGTTCAAGCTAAATTGTTGGAACGCCGTCAAGAAGTTGTTCTTCCTGAAATCAAACCTTTGATTGTTGAACATCAGATTTTCCAACGTACCTGCCCTTGTGGGAATACAATTCACTCCGAGTTCCCATCCGGGGTTACACCAGGAATCAGCTATGGTAAAAACGTTGAAGCCTTGGCAGCCTACCTGAGTGTTCGGCAGTATGTCCCTTTTCATCGGTTGTCCGAAATATACCGGAATGTCTTTAATGTTCCCATCAGCGATGGGTCATTGGTGAACATAGTCAACCGGGTTGCAAAAAGGGCTGTCCCTGCATATGAACTCATCCGAAAACGGGCAGAAACCTCAAAGGTCAGTGGCGGGGATGAAACAGGGATGAAACTCAATGGAGATAAAGGATGGTTCTGGACAGTTCAGGGGAAAACGTTCACTTTTATCATTGCTTCGCTCAACAGGGGTGCAAAAACACTTGATGATAATTTTCCAAATGGGTTGGCTTTTTCTGTTCTTGTACACGATTGCTGGAGATGTTATTTTAAGGTTGCTGCATTGGCACATCAAATATGCCTGGCACATTTGCTGCGGGATCTGAATTATATAAGCGAATGCTACAAACTTAAATGGTCAACCCACTTAACAGAACTCTTTGTGGAAGCAATTGAATTTAAAAAAACTCTCACCAAAGAGGATTATCTAAAAACATCTATTCACCAAAGAACAGAATTTGAAGAACGGCTTACCAAGCTACTGATAGTACCCATCAGCGAAAAACATCCAATTGCAATAAGTTTTCAGCAACGTTTAGTAAAATACCGGCAACATATCTTTACTTTCTTGTATTATCATCAGGTGCCTCCCGACAACAATGGTTCTGAACGGGCAATCCGTAATATCAAAGTAAAACAAAAAATATCTGGACAATTTAAGTCTCTCCCAGGAGCTAAAGCTTTTGCTATCCTTCGTTCGGTAATTGATACTGCGATTAAAAATAACCTCAATCCCCTGATTGCATTATCACAAATTAACGCATTTCCTTGTTAGGGCTGAATAGTTACAGTTTTTCGAATTGTTTATTTGTTTTAAGAAAAGGAAGAAGAAGCAAGCACAAAACTTGTTAACCAAAACCGAAAGCAAATATCGTATTACCGTTCGGGTCAAGTCAAATTTTGTACCCATACAATACCTTGTGCGTAGCAAAAAACCACCTATACAAAACCTTTATTTAGGCTGTATTGCAAATTGTACTAACAAGTCAATGAGGTATATAGAGGGCGCTCTATATTTGTGATAAGAAAGTGATCAGATTTACCTCCGAATTGGAGATACCAAGCTTTTGCCGCAGCCTGTGACGCGCTATTTCAATGGTACTGATACTTTGTCCCGTCAGTTCCGATATTTCTTTTGTCGTGAGGTTCAGTCGGAGAAAGGCACACAACTTCTGTTCACTCGGTGTCAAATTGGGATATTTGTTCAATAATGT
>CAISZK010000328.1 GCA_903889915.1 uncultured Bacteroidota bacterium | reverse complement strand
AATTGTAGGGTCGCTCAATCCAATCGTTGGTGACCATGAATAAGAATAACCGGCAATGGGATTGCTTCCGATGTGGATAGCATCGCCCAGCGTAATGATGGTGTCATTACCCGCTTCGGTATAAGGCAGAGGATTTACAGTAATGATCATATCCCTGGAAGCTGAACATCCGTGTGCATCAGAAACTGTTACAGTATAATCACCTGAAGCGTTAGGACTGATCATCTGTGTGGCATCTCCATTGCTCCATAGGTATGTAATAAACCCTGTTCCTGCATCAAGTGTTACACTTCCGCCCTGGCAGAATGTGGTGTCGCCACTGGGAGTAATTCTAACACTGGGAAGCGGATTGACAATGATGGTATCATTATTTGAAATGATAGAGCAAGCATTATTGTTGAAAGTTTCCATAACATTGTAAACACCGGATGTTGAAACCACGATGGATTGTGTTGTCTCGCCGGTTGTCCACAGATAGCTTTCAGCAGTAGCAGCAGTAATTGTAAGCTGTGAACCCTGGCAAATACTGACAGTTCCTGTTGGTGTAATACCTGCAACAAAAACATGTGTTCTCATGGTATCCGAATGTGCCACGCAACCGAAAGAATTTTTCACAGTAACATAAAATATCCCCGATGTGTCAACACTTATCTGACGGGTGGAATTGCCGTTGTTCCATAAATAAAACGGATATTCAGCGCCGCTGTCGTATCCGCCTCCATCAAGAGTGATGGTGCTGCCCATACAGAATGACGATGAACCGCTGAAAGAAGTAATGACCGGCGCTTTGGGAGAAGGGTTGACAGTTATCTCAACTGAATCAATTCCCCTGCAACCATTGTAATCAACAACGGTGACATACATGGAGTAATGATGAACAAGACTGCCTGCACAATCCCCGCCGGGAAGTGAAATAGTCGGCTCACCTGAATCCACAGAAGCAAGGAAAAGGTTGCTGCCAATATCCTCCAGACCTGCGGGATTGTTGAAGCAGGCCAGCTGTATTTGGCCGGTTACAGTCGTATCCAACACTCCTGAATTATCGGAAATAGCCTTCACAATGCCATCAGGTGTAATGATCGCAAATTTTGTATTGAATGGGAAAACGATCTGAGGCATCAAAAGATCGCCTGAAGACTTGTGAATGATCTGTCCGTTCTGATTTATTGTGAACACTCCATCGCGTGTATAAGCATAAGATCCGTCCTGCTGTTGAAGCTGGAAATAGCCATTGCCTGCAATGGTCATATTCAACTGGTCGAACAACAAATTTGAGCCGCAGAATTCGACAGCCTGCGTATTTTGTTCTTTCCACCATCCGTTGAAATTGGTGTATTGTTCAGGTATCGTATAGACAGGTGCGCCCGAACCGGCATTTTCTTTGTAAAGATCAGCAGTGATCTTATCCAATACTTTCCAGTTCATGAACATCACTTTGTAAATTTGTCCTATGGTGGTATAATTGCTGCCATCATAAGCCTGCACAAGGCCTGTTTCAGTAACGAGCAGTGAAACTGTGCCTGCCGGAATGCTCACAATTTGCAGAGGTGTCATGCCCGATGGTCCTGCCAATAACAGAGGATATCCTGTTGCAACATGCATGATCTCACTTGTACCCGGGTCAATGGTAAATCTTCCATCAGTGGTATAAACAGTTTCTCCTGTAGCAGGATTCTGAAGTGGTAAAAATCCATCAGTCAGAGAAAGGTTTACTACCGTCGGAATATTATTAATGGAGAAAGAAATTGATTTTGGAGTGCCGTAAGTTTGCCAGGAATAAAGACTGTCTCCGCTGCCTGCATCAAAGTTTACACATTGACCTTCGCACAAAGTGATCGGGCCTGCAGGCGTTATTGCAACAGAAGTCGTACAGTTCGGATTTGGAATTACAGTAATATTAATGCTGTCCACAGCGCTGCAACCTGAAGTCTGATCCGTAACAGTAACAAAATATTTTGTTGAAGTTGCAGGTTGTGCCAAAGGATTGGCCGAAGCTGCATCACTCAATCCTGCTACCGGTGACCATGAATAAGTATAACCTCCTGTTGGTTCACCTCCGATGGTAATTCCGTCTCCATTATAAATTGTTGTATCATTTCCGGCTTCAGCGATGGGTAAAGGATAAACAGTAACCACTGTATCTTTTGATAAAGTACATCCATTGGCGTTTACCGTAACTGCATAATCGTTGGTTTCTGAAACAATAATTGATTGTGTGGTGTCTCCTGTTGACCACAAATATGACTGCGCCGGATCAGCAGTAAGTGTAACATGATTACCGCTGCAAATATTTACAGAACCCGAAGGTGTGATAGTTGCTTTGAAAACATGTGTACTGACAGTGTCCGATGTCGTGGAACATCCAAAACTATTTTTTACACTGACATAATATTGACCGGAATTCAGCACTGTTATTTGTTTGCTGCTTTCGCTTGTGTTCCATAAATAATCCGGATAATCGTTGCTATTGGCATCACCACCTGCATCAAGTGTCACGCTTTGTCCATTACAAAATGAAGCAGGACCGTTAAGTGAAATGATAGGGGCAGCAGGGGAGAGGTACTGAATAATTGTGACGCTATCAATGCCTTCGCATCCGTTGGCTTGAGTGATCGTGAGAAATAGTTTGAAATTGTGAATAAGACTTCCTGCACAACCCTGTCCTGGCGTAGAAATAATAGCCTGCCCTGAGGTTGATGTTTCTTCGTAGATATCGGGATTGATTGTTGGCTGCAGCCCCGAAGGATTGGCAAAGCAGGCAAGCTGTATCTGTCCGGTTTGTATCGTATCCAAAACTCCTGAATTATCCTGAACAATCTTCACAATGCCATCCGGAGAGATCATTGCAAAACGTGCATTCCATGGAATTGTAAGTTGTGGCAGCAGCAGATATCCCGATGCTTTATGAATGATCTGTCCGTTTTGATTGATGGCAAATACACCGTCCCTTGTATAAAGAGTGATCCCTGAAGGATCCTGAAGCTGGAAATAACCATTTCCGATAATAGTAAGATCCAACTGATCATTGAGAAGATTGGAACCCGAAAAAGTGACTGACTGTGTATTTACTTCTTTCCACCATCCGTTGAAATCAACATTGTGTTCAGGTGCCTGAATTATCGCTGCTCCTGAAACCATTGTTTCCTCATACAGATTTTCTCCCATTTCCCGCAATCCTAACCAGTTTATAAAGTTCGCAGTCATAACCTGAGCAATTTGTGTGTATGTTGTGCTACCATGAGTCAATACATCCATTTCGCCGCTTTCAGTAACAAGGATTGAATCAGTGTTTGGCGGGATGGTGACAGTTTGAATAGGTCCATAAGGAGTCGTTGACATGAGCAAAGGAAAACCCGTAATTTCATTTATGATTACGCCATTGGCATCAATACTGAACTTCCCGTCGGAGGTGTAGAAGTTTTCACCTGTTGATGAATTTTGAATCGGCAGATATCCTGAAGTGATAACAAGATCTGAATGTGTCGGAATGCCTGAGATCGAGAAATGAATAGTTTTTTGAGTACCGTGTGTCAGCCATGAATATAAACTGTCGCCGCTGCCTCCGTTGAATGTAATGCTTTGTCCCTGGCATAAAGTTATTGGTCCTGCAGGTGTGATCGAAGCTGTTGCACAATAATCTGCTTTCGGGTAAGGTAATTGTATAAACTCAACCTTTGATGTTCCCTTGCATCCGTTGGAACTCATCACAGTGACTGTGATAAAAAACTTATGGTAAAGCAATCCTGTTCCAGCTTGACCAGGTGAAGCCGTTTGAGGATTCCCCGACTCATTTGTTGCAATATAAATTCCGCCACCAATAGTTGTTGTATCCAAACCTGAGGGATTCATAAACCTTGCTATTTGAATTTGTCCGATTTGCATGGTTGAACCATTTGCTGTGACCTGAATATACCCATCGGTACTGATGTTTGCAAATTTTGCATCCTGAGGAATGGTGATCTGTGGTGTTAACAGAAATCCAGATGATTTGTGAACAACCTGCCCCATTTGATTTATTGTAAATGCTCCATCCCTTGTGTAGTCAGTGGTTCCGTCAGTGTTTTGAAGTTGAAAATAACCGTCACCCTGTATTGCCAGATCGAGTTGATCATACATCAAACCGGAACCTGAAAAAGTTATGGACTGTGTGTTTTCTTCTTTTGACCAGCCTGTATAAATGCTTTCAATCTGTGGTATGCTTGTGATAGGATTTCCGGAATAAATTGATGTCTGGTAAAGGTTTTCTCCCAAAGTATCCAAACCCTGCCAGTTTGTAAATGTTACCTTATTTATTTGTCCGGCATTGGTATAAGTTGAATTGCCATGTTCCAATACTTCAATGTTGCCTGTTTCATTGATAATAATAGAATCTGCATCAGTTGGTATGGTTATCGAAGGATCCAAAAGATAGCCGGTAGCAAGATGAACAACGTTTCCATTAGCATCGGTTGTAAATCTTCCGTCATTGGTATATGCCTGCGTGCCATCATCTTTGCGAAGCCCCAGGTACCCGTCAGTCATCACAAAATTTGACTTTTCTGCAACCTGTCCGTTAGTGATTGAGAAATGAACAGATTTTGGAGTCCCGTTTGTTTGCCAGGAATATGAAACAAATCCGTTGTCAGCATTGAAGGTAATACTTTGTCCTTTGCCTACGGTAATAGGTCCAGCCGGTGTGATCGAAACGGTAGCGCAATCCGGTGTTTGAGGAAAAGGAGTTTGAATAAATTCTACAGTCGAAGTGCCTTTGCATCCATTAGGGCTTATTGCGGTAACAGTGATAAAAAATTTGTGAACCAGCAATCCCATTCCCTGTTGTCCGGGCAAGCCAACGATTGCATCACCTGACTCAACTGTTGGGATAAATAATCCTCCTCCAAGTGTAGTGGAATCCAAACCCAAAGGATTGTTGAATTGAGCTAGCTGAATTTGTCCGATATTCATTGTTGAGCCATCAACCGTCGTAACCTGCACATTTCCTTCGGTGCTGATGCTTGCAAATTTTGCATTTTGCGGAATTGTCAATTGAGGAAGTAAAATATAACCTGATGATTTTTGAACTACTTGCCCGTTTTGATTCAAAGTGAATGCCCCGTCTCTGGTGTAGTAAGTAGTCCCGTCAGGGTTTTGCAATTGAAAATAACCTGCTCCCTGTATAGCAAAATTCAATTGGTCATACACAAGGTCAGAACCTGAAAAGGTTATCGTCTGTGTGTTCTCTTCTTTTGACCAGACTGTGTAACTGCTTTCAGCCAGGGGTTGGCTTTGGATAGCCTGGCCTGAAGCCATTGTTTCAACATAAAGGTTCTCTCCCAAAGTATCCAGTCCCTGCCAGTTTGGAAAATTGATCTTCATGATTTGCCCCAATTGGGTGTAAACTGAATAACCCGGTTGCACCACTTCAACCAACCCGGTTTCTGTAATAATGATCGAATCTGCGTTATTGGGGATCGTGATCTGCTGTTCCAATGGGTAACCTGTCAACGTATGAACAACATTGCCATTAACATCAACCGTAAATCTGCCATCGTTTGTATAAACCAAAGTTCCGTCATCTTTCCTGAGAGCCAGGTACCCGTCCGTCATTACAAAGTCTGACTTTTCGGCAACCTGTCCGTCAGCAATTGAGAAATGAACTGATTTTGGTGTGCCATTGGTTTGCCATGAATAGGATGTGAACCCGCTGCCTGCATCAAAAGTAATACTCTGTTCTTTGCCAATTGAAATCGGACCTGCGGGTGTTATTGAAACTGTTGCACAGTTCGGAGTCATAGGATATGGAGTTTGAATAAACTCTACAGTCGAAGTTCCTTTGCAACCATTGGGACTTATTGTAGTAACGGTGATAAAGAATTTATGAACAAGTAAGCCCATTCCCTGTTGTCCGGGCAAGCCAACGATAGCATCACCTGATTCAGCAGTCGGTAAATATAATCCTCCTCCAAGTGTTGTTGAGTCCAATGACAATGGGTTTAGAAACTGAGCAAGCTGAATTTGACCAGCCTGTTGTGTGGTCCCGTTAATAACATAGGTGAAATATCCTTCTGTGCTGATCCCGGCAAATTTTGCCATTTGCGGAATATAAATTTGTGGCAGCAACCCATATCCTGTTGCCTTGTGAATGACAAGCCCGTCACGATTTATTGTGAATACTCCGTCTCTGGTATAGTCTGTTGTTCCATCAGGGTCCTGCAATTGAAAATATCCTGCTCCCTGTATGGCAAGATTCAATTGATCATAAACAAGATCGGAACCTGAAAAGGTTATAGTCTGTGTGTTTTCTTCCTTTGACCATCCGGTATAAGGGCTTTCAACTTCCGGCATACTTTGAATGGGTGAACCCGAGATCATTGTTTCCCTGTAAAGATTTTCGCCCAAAGTGTCCAGTCCCTGCCAGTTTGGAAACGAATATTTCATAAGGTTTCCAAGGTTAGTATAGTTAGAATTCCCCGGCATTGTAACCTCAACCATGCCTGTTTCCGTAATAATTATTGAGTCGCTGTTGTTAGGTATAGTTATCTGAGGCTCCAGCGGCAGCCCGGTTGCAATATGTATTACCATACCATTTACATCCACTGTAAATCTTCCGTCATTTGTATATGCGGTAGTACCGTCATCCATTCTGAGCGCCAGGTAGCCATCAGTCATAACAAAATCTGAACGCTCTGCAACCTGACCATCCGTAATAGAAAAATGAACAGATTTTGGTGTGCCCTTGGTTTGCCATGAATAAGAACTATAGCCGCTGCCTGCATCAAATGTAATGCTCTGTCCTTTTCCGATAACAATTGGTCCTGCGGGGGTAATAGAAACAGTGCCACAATTGGGTGTAAGCGGGTAAGGGATTTGTATAAACTCAACAGTCGAATTTCCTTTGCAGCCACTGGCATCGGTAACGGTGACTGTGATAAAAAAATGATGAATAAGTAAACCCATATCCTGTCGTCCCGGCAGGTCAATAATAGGATCACCCGATGCTATTGTTGGAAGGTAAATTCCGCCTCCGATAGTGGTTGAGTCCAGTCCTGAAGGATTCATAAATCCGGCTAGTTGAATTTGCCCAATTTGCTCTGTAGATCCATTTATAACCACACTTACATAGCCTTCTGTGCTGATACCTGCAAATATGGCATTTTGCGGAATGGTGATTTGTGGCAATAAAATATCCCCTGTTGCCTTGTGAATTACCTGGCCGTTTTGGTTCAATGTAAAAGCTCCGTCTCTTGTGTAGTCAATAGTTCCATCGGTATTTTGTAGTTGAAAATATCCTTGTCCCTGAATTGAAAGATTCAACTGATCATAAACAAGATCGGAACCGGAAAAGGTAATGGTCTGTGTGTTCTCTTCTTTCGACCAGCCTGCAACACTGCTTTCAACCTGCGGCAGATCCTGAATGGCTGAACCCGAGATCAATGTTTCAGCATAAAGGTTATCGTTTATCGGGTCCAGTCCCTGCCAGTTTGGAAATGTAACCCTGATCAGTTGCCCCATTTGTTGATAATTCGGATTGCCCGGTTCTAGTACCTCGATCAAGCCTGTTTCTGTAATTATGATCGAATCCGCATCGTTGGGAATTGTGATCTGTGGCTCCAGAGGATAACCTGTTGCAATTTGAATAACTGTTCCGTTCAGATCGGTTTTAAATCTTCCATCCGTAGTGTATGCCATCGTACCATCCACCATTCTGAGGGCCAAAAGCCATGGGTCATTACAAAATTGGATCGCTCAGGAACATGACCATCCGCAATTGAAAAATGAACGGTTTTTTGAGTGCCGCTGCTGAGCCATGAATACGTACTGAATCCACTGCCGGCATCGAAAGTAATGCTCTGTCCTTTGCCAATAGTGATCGGACCGCCTGGAGCGATAGCAACTGTGGTTGTGCATCCGTTGGCCTGATTTAAACGTTTCCCCTGTCCATCAATTGCAGAGGGTATTATTCCACTGTCATAGGACGAAGCCTGATGCCTGCATGCAACTGATGAACCTATATTAGTTACACTTGCATTTGCATTTTGACTGCTAAAAACTGTAATGAAAACCAAGGCAAATAAAGAGTAGATTTTTTTCATATAGTTTGATTTTGCTAAAAATTTGATTTTTTTTGGCCAGGGCCATGCTGTTATTTAATGTTTTAATTGTTTTTTCCCCGTTGTTTTTACAAGTAATTATACCAATGCGTTTTTAGTCTGACCTTTTCACTTTAGTATTACTACCGAAATATATTTTATTGAATCAGCTTAAAATAAGTAGTTTCGCAAATTATCTTTATTTTTTGTTGCAACATATTGTTCTCTTTTAGTTTGATACATTTCCTTAAAGCTATCCAAAATGTTCAGGTTATTATTCTGTGATTGTGTTTGATGAATTTTTAAAAAGTTGTAAAAATTATTCTCATTTATTTTTTTGTTACTACTCACCCGGCATTTAATTCACATGCAAAACTGTGCTTTTAATTCACAGACTATTGTTTGTAATTTATTTTCAGCGATTGAAAATTTAGAATAGAAATATTTTCCTTTGCATTAAAATTTGCAGAGTATT
>CAISZK010000327.1 GCA_903889915.1 uncultured Bacteroidota bacterium | reverse complement strand
GCTAAGGCACTAAGATACGCAAAGCATTGAAAAACAATTATAACTTTTTTGCGAAACTTCGAGTCTTAGAGCCTTTGCGGCAGGAAAAAGACTTATCGGAGCAGACTCATTTTTACAAATTTCCTGAGCGCTTTGTCTTTGTTGTCGGTTAACACAGCAAAATAAACACCGTCGGGAAGACGAGCGATATCAATGGCAGAACAGGTGTTTATCAGTGATTGTGTGAGCCACAACCTGCCCTGCAGATCGTATATTTGAATGAAATGCGTCCCGCTTAAATTTGTCTGAACATTCAGGATGTTTTCAGCCGGGTTGGGAAATAAGGAAAATGTAAAAGGATCTTTCGTGGTTTCATCAATACCTGAAGGAGGAGCCGTACAATCGCAATCACTTGTAAAAACTTCAAACTCCGCCAAACGGTAATAGCCAACATTGTAATTGGTCAAATCCAGTTTCACATATCTTCCCGAAACACCCTGAAGGTTTTTATAAATATCCACCTGCCCGTTTTCATTTGTTGCAGTTGCCACTGTTGTCCATGATGTATTGTTATCCGAAACTTTGAGCGTATAGTCTTTTCCAAAGAAAATCCAATCCCAGTTGAGCTTTATGGCCGAAATCTTTTTTATATTTCCAAGATCAACCGTTGCCGAAACATTGGGCTGTCCCCACAGACTTGACCAAAAGGTATTCATATTGCCATCAATGAGGTTTTGTGCTGCATTTGCTGATGTGGTATCAGCAACAGACGTAACAGTAACTGTCCCTCGTTGCGATTCTGCAGCTCCTGCTTTGGTGTAACTGCTATCCACCCAAACGGGAACAGTTTCAGCAGAAATATTATTTCCCATTGCTTCAAACTCCGCTTTGGTCATATAGTGAACTCGGGGCAGGTAGCATTTCATAAAGCCATTTCGCCAGTTTTCGCCTATTAAAGTACTGTCGTAAAGTGAGCCTGCCCAATCGCTATGCGCCCAGTCAAGATGGTTCTCCTGTGGAGCAAGAGAAAACGACCATTCGGGCGCCACACAAACCCAGCGCATCAACACGCCCAGGTCGCTTTGGGTTCCCCAATCCACCCATGAAACTCCGTTGGCAGATGTGGCATTATTGGGTTTATCTCCTGTGCGGGAATAGGCTATTACATAATTGCGGTTGCCATCAATCAACACTTCATCATCGTTGATGCAATGCACTGTTGTTGCAGGCATGGGCGATTGCCAGTCCTCATCCACACCAATGATGCTCCAATACCGCACCTGTGCAGCAGTCATTGTTGCATTGCCATTTCTGGTTATCGGGTAAGTGGGTAATTTCCCTGTGAGCACTGCCACCATGCCCGGCGGAACAGTGATGTCGCGACCAAGGTAACTTGCATAATTATTCGTTGTGGCATGAGGTTCCATGTTGCCCGGTGCAGGCTGAAATTCTCCTCTTCCTGTCCAGCCCAGATCAATTGCATTCACCCTTGCGCCACTATCAGGCCGGCTCCATCCATTTGACACGCAAATACCATTAAGAATGCTGCGCGTAATTCCCCATGATTTCATCCATCCGACCGAAGGACCGTAATTGGCATTGGGTTGCGAAACAACATTGCGGTTTGCTATGGTGGAATCAGCTCTTTTTTTCAATGCGGAGAAGTCGGAACCAATGAAATATTTTTCCCCTGTGGGCAACTGGTAATAAATTTTTGGCAAACTCACGCCTCCCAGCGGGCCTGTGCCATCATCAGGTTCGTAAATTCTGATCCAAAGCGCACCAAGGTTCCAGTTTCCCTGCTGATCTGCAGGAAGGGCAGTACCTGCCAATGTTTTAAAACCTAAAGGACCCTGGTAAGTCATCATCGCTCCTTTGCGTGTATTGGAGTTGGAACGGTATGGATACACATGGGCTGTGCCATTCAAACTGACAGGGTCGCCCGTGCATAAATCAAATTCCACATGATAACTTCTGTTGGTGGCATTGCGATCAGCGCCAACCCTGAAGGGATTGGTATGACCGGGCAAAGGATCAATATCAGCATCTACCATCGAAACTTCGGCAGTTCCAAATTGCCTTTGTGCATAATATTCCTTGCCATCCAGTGGGGGAGTGCATTGTATTGTGAAAAAGCGGCAATGCGGAAACTGTCCTTCAATTATCAGTTTGCTGCCAAAAGGCGCCAATGCTGTTCCTAAGAATAGATATGTCACCCTGGGTTCCGGAATGCCTGCCAGCAGTGAATCTTTGTTGATGGGTTTGGCAAGGCGCACAGCCCATGTTTCGGCAGCAGTTGCTGAATCAGGATTTTTAAGGTAAAAGTTCTTGCTGTCCGAAATGCCTTGCGGAATCAAATGATCAGGAATGCTATCGCCCACCTGTCCGTGTGCCCATTTATAAATGTAAGCAGCCAGGCTGTCGGACAGGGTTTGTGCCTGTGCAACCACTGTTGATGGTGCAGCATTTGGATAAGGGTCGGAGGGAGGAAGGCAAGCATTTAATAATACTGCTGCAAGCAAAAAGAGAAATGTCTGTTTAGTTTTTGTCAATATTGAATGCATATTTTTTAATGGATTTTTATTAATGATAGTTGAGTCATTTCAGATAAGTCTATTTTGCCACTAAAACACTAAAGCACAAAATTACACAAAAAATAATTTGCCTATCCGGAATTATACCATTTTGAAATTTATTAAACTGGTACAATAACGGATATCCAAATAAAAGAAATCAGGTTTTCGCTTACGCTAAAAATTACTTGAAATTTATTCATAAAAATACGTGTAAGTTTCAATTTTGTCCGACTTTGATGTGCCACACCACGCATCGTGCATCATTGATTTAACTACCTTTTTGACCAGCCTATTTTCGTTGTAAGTAAAAATGGTTTCCTTGTCGGCATAAAACTTTTTATCCTCCGACATGTCACCGGCGGAATACTCAGTCTGCCGGACAATTCTATGGTTTTTATAAATAGTTACCTGCTTAGAACTTATTTTGATTGCATCATTAATTTGAAAAACGGTCTTGCTTGTGTCGGTATATGCAATTGAATCTCTGTCTTGCAAATTCTCACCGTTGAGGTCCCAATTTTCGCAGCGGATGAGGCTGTCGTTTTTATCATAAAAATACCTGGTGATGCCTTTCCACCAGACATCAGAATTGCTGATGATTTTGGATTGCCTGATCTTTTTGTTTGGAAAATATTCGTAATAAATAATGGTTGTGTCACGCCCGAATGTCGAAATGTCTTTTGAAATCAAACCCTTTGAATTGTAAAATAACTGACAAGTATTGGTGTTTGCATATTTGTTGTCAGGAAACCATGTCATGTTTACGAAAACCTGCCTTTGCAATGAGTCGTAATAATCTTTTTCAATAAAGCTGATCAGTCCGGTAGTTTCTGAATAACGTATGCGCTCAAGGGTTTTGCCTGTTGTATCCTGTGTTTCCACCATGTATTTGAACTTAGGCAAAGTGTCAGTCTGGAGAAAGGTGGTAATGATTTTGTAATTGTGAGTATGAGCGGAGTCTTTGTTAGAGATATTGCAATTGGTCAGAACAAGGGCGAGGGATAGGAGGGAGAGGAGTTTGGGGGTGGGCATGGGGTGGGGGATAGCTTTAGTGTGATAGAGATTGAAGGGGTTTTTCAATTAATGGAATTTTTTGTTAGCAGTATTTGTATTTTTTTCTTTTCATTTCTTATGATTTCTCCTTATAAAGTCATTTAATATTTAAGATGGAATTTGAAAAAAAAGTACATCCTGACTTCTTACAACGAGTTAAAGTATCCTTACCAATAATAATTGTTTTTTTACTTCCATACTGCAAAGTGTCTTTATTAATTATAATGTAGTTGTCAATTTGTCTCGGAACGATATAACGGATATTAAGATAATTATAGTTTAAGTTGTTTAAACATAATAATCTTGATTTTGTACGAGCATAATATATCCTAAAACAGTTTGATTTAATTTGAGATAAGGGGATGCCAAAGGGTTTATTTGCATTACGCCTTGTTATTGAATCATTATTAAATTCAATTACATACCCGAATATCTCATCACTTTTGGGTAAAATTTCAAAATAGATGCTGTCGCTTGATTTTCTTTTGAATTTATTTACTTCAACATCAACACTGTCTTTATTTGACAAAGAACTTGTAAGAATAATAAGATTTTTATTCCTGAAATAATGTCCTGAGGAATAAAAAATACTCAAATCTGTCTTAAATGACAATTCAAAATTGTGATTGCTTTTAAGTTTTAAAAAAGTATGAAACATACTATCACTTGTATGAGAGGAATAATACCTGCTTATACAAGAACTAAAGCAAATTATTATCGGAAGAAAAAGTAAGATTTCTACGTATTTTTTATTCACTGCTTTTTAAATTATTCATTCCTGCCTTCCCCCATTCCTTTTGTTCCCCTTTTGCCACCCATCAGTCAATCGGGTCCCACAGTTCAATTTTGTTTCCATCTCCGTCCATGATGTGTACAAATTTGCCAAAATCGTAAGTTACGATGTCGTCAAGAATGGTGACGCCGTTTTCCTTCAGTTTGGTCACAAGGGCTTCAATATTCTGAACGCGGTAGTTGATCATGAAATCTTTTTTGGAAGGTGAAAAATATTCTTCCTCTTTTTTAAACGGACACCATTGAAGGGAGTTGATCTCGTCGGGCCGGTTGATGTTGCGCGATTCAAAACTGCATGAACCCCATTCGTTGGTTTCTATGCCTAAATTTTTGGCATACCATTCTTTTGTTTGCTGCTGGTTGTCGGAATAAAAGAAAATTCCGCCTATTCCTGTTACTTTGGGGGTTGTGGTGTCGGCTGAAGGAGCGCCGGCTGTTTCATTTTTTTGTTCTTCCATTTTTATTTGTTTTTTGTTTGAAAGCAGAATGATATTTGCCATACCTGCCGTTTAACTATGATGATTTTTTATGCGATTTGTAAAAATTTTCCCGGCGCTTCACGGCGACAGGATATTTTATTTCCCGTTGTAAAAGTACATAAAAAAAATAGTGGCAATAAAGATCTGTTGAAAAAAATGCCAGCGTTCATTTTTCAGATGATGCGCTTTTACTAAAGTAAGCCTTCAGTAATTCTCACACGTATTTTATAGTCACCAAATGAAAAATTCCGGATGACATTTTACATTTTGTCCTTGCAGGAAACCTGCCAAAACATTGCAGGAAAAACCTATTCTTTGATGAAAGGCAACAACGTATTGTTGACATTGTCATCACCACTACTGATGTTCAAAAGATAATAACCGGTGTGAAGAAATTCAACAGGCACCTTAGATTCAGGACCGTCAAGAGTGATCTTTGAAAGTTGTTGTCCAGTCAGTGAATAAATGGTAACAATGGCAGGCCATTTTTCAATACCCTTTATCGCAAGTTCATTTACGGCAGGGTTGGGGAAAAGCTGAATTTCATTTTCAGCCTGAGTATGGCCATCATCACCGATTGACAGACTGCCGCAATACAAATATTTGGTAGTGGCTGATACAGGAGTATTCGTATAACTGACAGCCACAGCAAGAGCATTGGCCGCAGCTACTGTTATCACTGATGATTGAAGAGCAAGAGCAGGATGAATGTTTTGCATGTCAAACTGCGTGTTGTTACAAAGTCCATTGCCGGATGTGTCAACAATAGCCATGACGCAGCCTTCATAATACCCGGCGCCACCACTTACTGTATAGTTTCCATTGGTCGTGATCCCTCTGAATTCAACATTTTTGTTGCTCATTGAAGTTGCCCCCTGTGATCTCTTTTTCCATTCCACATTGCCGCTGTTAGAAAGATTGATCAAAGCAGTTGTAAACGCTGAGCCATCATAAACACTACCGTTCACCACCACATTCTTCCCATTGTTAATGGCTGTAATATCATTCAGCGTAAATTGCGTATAAGTCACGGTAAGTTCATTGAATGAAAGGAGGGATAATGCAGAATTATAAAAGGCTACAAACTCAGTTTTGTTATCATTCGAGTTGTTGTAATTTCCTACAATCGCATAGCCACCTGTAGTATTCAGTTTCACCATCCTCAAAGGCAATATCTGTTTGGATGAATAAGTATAAGCAGTTTGTGCTGTAACCCCACCGTTGACATCAAGTTTAAAAGTAAGCAAAGAGTTGATGTTATAACCGGCAGAAACGACATAACCATTTGCTTCGGGAATAATACTCCAGCATGTGATGACGCCCGTTGACAGGGGATATAGATATTGATTCTGCCATATGATGTTTCCATTTGCATCGCATTTGATCACATAATTTGAGAGAGAGCACTGTCCGCCTCCGAAAAGAAAACCATTGTCAGTCCCTGCGGCTTTTGATAAAGCATAAGAATAAAGGCTCCCGGCAGTTTCGTAATAGTTCTTCTGCCAAATGATACTTCCGGTGCTGCTTAGTTTGGCGATGAAAGCACATCCTGAATGTTCGTTCGATGTGTTCATGTAATAAAAATTACCATCGTTGGCTTCAACAATTCTCTGGGGGCTACCGGCAATGTTGGCATCAGTAAATTTGCATTTCCACATTGGATTGAAATTAGCATCCCAGCGTATCACCTGCGATTTATAAACACTGTCCGCACCAATGGTTATGTAACCACCCGTACTCACATGTTCAATTTTTTCAATAGAACCTGTGTTGGCAATTTTTAAATAGGCTGTACTCTGAGCGTTGATGTGGATTGCAAAAAAGAGCGTGATTGACAGAAGGTGTATTTTTTTCATTTGGAATTATTTCATTAAAATGTTTACAAATTTAATGAAAAAAGTGATAGGGAAAACCTGAAAGTACATCTAATATCTTACTTCTAACTTCCAACATCTTATCAGGAAAATGTAAAATGTAAAACAGGGGAATGTAAAATGTATAATTGCGCGAAACTTCGATAGAGTGCGTTTCTAACATCCAATATCTAACATCTCATCAAGAAAATGTAAAATGTAAAACAGGGAAATGTAAAATGTAAAATTGTGCGAAACTTCGATAGAGTGCATTTCTAACATCCAATATCTAACATCTCATCAAGAAAATGTAAAATGTAAAACAGGGAAATGTAAAATATAAAATTGCGCGAAGCCTGAAACCCCTATTTTTCAAAAAATATTTGCATAGGATTTCATGAACTGAACCCTTTCCAGCACTGCCGGGTTGACGATGTTTACCTGCGATAACATGCCGCGGAAATCGTCAATTGTTTTGAAGTTTTTGGAGTCCATCCAGGTGTTCAATCCATTTACCATGGCAGTGATTTCATCAATTCCTTTTTCATAAAGCACCGAAGCCACCTGAACGGCTTTGGAACCGGCAAGTAGAAATTTGACCACGGTTTCGTAGCTGTGAACGCCTGTTGAAGCGGCCAGATCGCACTGGACACGACTTGCAAGTATGGATGTCCAGCGCAAAGAGCGGAGGTAATCGTGTTCGGAACTGTAAATATTGCCTGTGGAGATCTCCAATTTATCAATGTTGATGTCGGGGTTGTAGGGCTTGTTGAACAAAACCATTCCTGCTATGCCTGATTTGGAGAGGGCGATGAGGGTGTTGGACAGGCTTGATAAATAATAACTGAGTTTGACGGAGATTGGAAAGGAAACATATTTGCGCACATCGGCAATGATCTTTTTGTAGAGGTCTTCGTAGTCGCCGGATGTTTTGGTAATGTCGGAAGGGAGCAGATAAATGTTAAGCTCTATGGCATCGGCGCCGGCTTCCTGTATGCGTTTTGCAAACAAACTCCAATCGTAGGTGGTCACACAATTGATGCTCGCAATGATCGGAATTTTGACCGACCGTTTGATAAGTTGAATGAAGTTGAGATATTCTTTCAGCGTATGCTCTTTTGCAAAGTTGGCCATGTAGTCCATTGCTTCCATATAGTCGTAACTCCGGGTGTTCAGCACATCGTTAAGGCCTTTTTTCATTGGGTCCAATGAATCTTCGGAACTTTGGATCATTTTGTTGGTTTCATAGACTATCTGTTCCTCGAAAATTGATTTGAGGACTATGGCGCCAACATTGGCATCTTCCATCTTTTTGATGTTGTCGAGAGAGTTTGTGAGGCCGGAGCTTGCGGCAATGATCGGGTTGCGGAGTTCGAGGCCGAGATAGTTGGTGGATAAGTTTGCCATGATATTTTGTTGTTTGAAATTTGTTATTTGAAATTTGAAATTTTTGTTGAATTGTAAAAGTTGTTTTTTGTGCCACGCAAAGATGCAAAGGACGCAAAGAGAAATTTCCAAAATTACTTTGCTGTATTATTTCATCGAAGTACGAATTCTTTACGAATATACGAATTACGAATGCGCTATCAAATTTGTAGTTCGTATGTTCATAATTTTTTTCGTAATTCGATGAAATAATGTCTATGATGATATTATTTTTTAATTTTTTACTAAAACACTGAAGCTTTACAGTGGCATAATAATGTCACACATTCTGGGTTTTATTTTTCTTCTGATTTCTAAAATAATCTCATCCCTTTGGGATTGTACTATGGTGCATCATTTCGGTGCAAAATTACGTCTTAATTTTGAATCGGAAATAACTGCAAAAAGGAATCAGCCTTTGCACGGTGATCCTGAAACAGATTTGCTGTGAATATGGTCAATCAGATTTTGGAGTTTCTGCTGTTTCCCCTATCAGGAAAATGATGCATGAGTGACTTTATTGCCTCGAACACATTGTGAATATCCTCTTCATAAATGAGGATGCGGTGGCGGTCGAAAGCTCCGTTTTCCATTTTTTTTCCTTCGGTGAGTTTGAGCAGACGGGATCCGTCTTTTGCTTCTTTCACATCAATAAAGTACAGCCTTCTGCCGGCCGACACCTGCACACTTTCAATGTCTTTGTCTTCGTACATTTTTTTTAATTTTAATAATAATATCGCGTTGACTATTCAATTTGTTAAACCGGGTTTTGTAATAAAACAATCAGAAACAACCAATGATCTCAGGATTGCTATTCAAATGTTTCAGGGTGTAAAAATAATAATAATAATTCAACAGGATGTAATAAGTGAAAAGCTGAGTCCACTCCAATAAGTCTATTTTTACCACTAAAACACAAAAACACAAAATTTCACGAAAACTATTTAATTGGTTTTTATTATTTTGTGTGGTTTAGTGTCTTAGTGTTTTTGTGGTAATTTTTCTTTTTTTACTTTTCGGAGTAGGCTCAAAGTTTAAAATAAATTAAGGAGAAACATTATTCCATCGAAGTACGAACAAAATACGAATCAATCAACGCTTTCGTAATTCGTCCTTCGATGGAATAATATGGCAGGCTGTTATTATGAAAGTTTCCCCAGGCATAAATGTTCATCATGAGCAAAATAAAAAACCCTGAAAACTTTTTATATTTTTTTTGTTTCCGTAGTTTATTTATTTCTACATTTGCAAAAAAAATCAGGATGAAAGAGATCATTATTAAAGTATCTGAAATTTATCTGAAATACGGAATAAAAAGCGTTACGATGGATGATGTGGCAAGGGAACTTGGCATCTCCAAAAAGACACTTTACCAGTATTTCAAAGACAAAGATGACCTGGTGAAAAAAGTGGTGGATTACCACATGGACCTTCAGCATGAATCAATGAAAGGCTTTGCTTCAAAAAACGTGAATGCCATTGAAGAACTTTTAATGGTAAGCAAATTCATTGCAAATTTTTTAAAGCAGATAAATCCTTCGGTGACCTATGATATACAGAAATATTATCCTGAAATCTGGAAAAGCATTACTTCGGACAGACGGGATCATATTTTTAACCAGATAAAGGAAAATATGAAAAGGGGCATTAAAGAAGGCCTTTACAGGAAAGACCTGAACACCGACATTATTGCACATTTTTATCTGATAAGGCTTGATGCAGCGAAAACACTGGATCTGATCACAGAGAACAAATATCCTTACGAGGAGATCTTTAATACTTTTTTCAGCTATCATATTCGCGGCATTGCCAATCAAAAAGGCATTGATTACTTAGAAAGCAAAAAAAAGAAATAATTTCAAAGGGAGGCAGCGGAACTTAACAGGGTTTTCCGGCGCTTCAACGATTTGACAGGACACAGTAAATTTGTATTGGATAATTTTGACACGTTAAAAAAATAAATGAGGAGGAGAATAAAAATGAGGAATAAAGGAATGCCGTTTTTGGCAATATTCTTACTGGCTTATGGTATCGGACATGCGCAGCAAATAAAACACGACAGCGTTTTGTCGTTCACTCTGAAAGCTGCACAGGAATATGCTTTGGTGAATAGTCCTACCATGAAAAATTCAAAACTTGATGTGGAGAGTGCGAAGAAAAAAATCTGGGAAAGCACTGCCATTGGCTTGCCACAGGTGAATTCGAAAATGGCATTTTCGTATGATCTGGCAATACCCGATCTTGTTAATGAGTTTTCGTCGTTCACCAGTCTTGGAAAATGGATGTATGGAGTGGATCAATATCTGGCAGCAACATCAGGCAATCCTGCATTCGGACATATTTCCGCCCCTGATCCAAATCAAACTACTGCCACAGAGAACCAATTAAAATGGGGACTTACTTATGATGTTACCGTGAGTGAGCTTCTTTTTAATTCATCTTATATAGTAGGTTTGGAAACAGTGAAAATTTTCAAAGAATATACTGAAAAGAACTCTGAAGTTTCGGAACATGACATCTCCGAATCCGTGAGCAATGCATATTACCTTGTGTTGATAGCCGAAGAAAATAAAACCATTCTGGATTCAAGTTATGTGAACACACAGAAGATCCTTGATTACATTACAAGGATCAATAAAGAAGGCCAGAATGAAAACACAGATATTGATCAGATGCAGCTCACCGTTAGCACTATCAAAAATGCACTGGATAAACTTACAAGCCAGCTTGAAGTTGCACGTAACCTTCTTAAATTCCAGATGGGCGTTGATATCAGTAAAAAAATTGTTCTTACCGACAACCTGGAAACCTTACTCGTGCCAGCCGATCTGGCAAGCCTTGCGACCAAAGAATTTAAACTTGAAAACAACACAGACTACATGCTGACGGATATTGTTGTAAAATTAAACAAAGCGAATTTAAAATTGCAGAAGACCACCCTGCTGCCCGACATCGCTGCTTATTATGATCACCAATGGAATTTCAATAAAAACTCATTTTCATTTCAGCCTCCCGATATTATTGGTGTGAGCATGAACATCCCGATTTTCGGAAGCGGGTTGAAACTTGCAAAGATCAGCCAGATGAAAATTGCACTTGATAAAGCGAAAAATGTGCAGTACCAGGTGTCATCAGGCTTGCAGACATCTTTCCTGAATGATAAATCAACATACATAGCAGCGTTCAATAATTTTTTGACCAAGAAGAAAAATGTTGTTCTTGCAGAAAAAATTTATGATAAAAATGTCACAAAATATAAAGAAGGTACCATCGGAAGTCTTGAGCTTACACTGGCACAAAACCAATACTTACAGGCGCAGGCAGATTATTACACATCTATTTTGGACCTGACAACAGCAAAATCCAAATTTGAAAAAATCTTAAAATAGGCTGAATAACCAATAAAAAATTCTAATAAAAATAATTTCGAAAAATGAAACAGATACTATTAATTGCGATGATCAGTTTGATGATCTTCTCATGCAAGCCGGATAATAAAAGCAAGCTTGAAAAACTTAAAAAGCAGCAAAGCGAATTGGCTGATCAGATAAAAGCGCTGGAAAAAGTGATTGCCATTGAAAACGGAAAAGATTCAGGAAAAATTGCCATAGTTGCCGTGAATGAAATTAAAGCTGCTGAATTCAAACATTATCTTGAAGTGCAGGGCAAAATTGATGGCGACCAGAATGTGGCTGTCAGCCCCAAGATGTTGGGCGTTATTACTTCAATTGACGTGAAGGAAGGCGATGTTGTGAGAACAGGTCAGGTGCTTGCTCACATTGATGATGCTGTACTTATGCAATCTCTTGCAGCATTAGACACCTCTCTGGCGTTTTACACCAACTTATATTATAAGCAGAAAAGACTGTGGGACCAGAAAATTGGATCCGAGGTGCAATATCTTTCCGCAAAAAACAATATGGAAAGCTATCAAAACCTTATAAAAACCACGAAGGAACAATTAGCAATGGCAAAGATCGTTTCTCCCATTGATGGAACTATTGAAGATATTCCTATCAAAGTTGGTCAGACTGTTTCGCCTGGTGTAACAACTGCCTTCCGCGTTGTGAATCTTTCAAAAATAAAAGTTATGGCCGACATTGCCGAAGCTTATTCTGCAAAAGTAAAAACCGGCAATACAGTACAGATCTCCTTCCCCGATCTTGATAAGGAAATAACATCGAAAGTGAGCTTCGCAAGCAAATTTATAAACACAACAAACCGTACATTTTCTGTTGAAGTGAAGTTGGATAATACAGGAGAAGAATACAGAGCTAACATGATCGCAGTTGTAAAGATCAATGATTATTCAGCTGATTCTGCCATCATTGTTCCGGTGAACGTGATTCAGAAAATGAACGGAGCCAATTATGTTTATATTGCTGTACAAGGAAAGACAAATAGCTACAGCGCCAAAAAAGTTGAAGTGAAATTAGGTCAGACTTACAACGGGTTTACTGAAATTCTGGGAGGCCTGAAAGAAGGGGATAAGCTTATCACAGTAGGTTATCAAAATCTTGAAGACGGACAGCTTTTAAAATTTTAGATTTGTGATTTTAGATTTAAGATTTACTAATGACCATTAATGACGTAATGCAAATGTCCATTAATGACAGCAAAGCACAATGACTATTGACTATTGACTAATGTCTAATGACTTATTAAGATGAAAATAAAAAATAAAATAAAAGAATTCAGACCGACAAGCTGGAGTATTGATAACAAAACAAGTATTTATGTTATCATCCTCGTGATTGCGGTGTTTGGAATTTGGAGCTATATCTCAATTCCCAAAGAACAGTTTCCTGAAATAGTTATCCCGAAAATTTTTATTACCTCTGTTTATGCCGGCACATCGCCTGCCGATATGGAGAACCTTGTTACACGCCCACTGGAAAAAAATCTGAAAGCTATTAATGGTGTGAAAAAGATCACCAGTTCGAGCCTACAAGATTATTCGCAGATAGTTGTTGAATTCAATACGGGTGTTGATCAGGCTGTGGCAAAGCAAAGAGTAAAGGACCAGGTTGACAAAACCATGAAGGATCTGCCAAATAATTTAACTACAAACCCTACTGTTGCAGATTTTGACCTTTCGGATATTCCAATTATGAATATCAATCTTTCGGGTGACTTTGAACTTGCAAAACTAAAAGAATATGCTGATGTGATAAAGGACCGTATTGAAACACTCAAAGAAATTACCAGGGTTGATATTATCGGAGCCCTGGACCGGGAGATTCAGATCAATGTTGACATGTATAAAATGCAGGCTGCCGATGTTACACTGCGTGACATTCAAAATGTGGTATCTTCTGAAAACATTACTATCTCCGGCGGTTCAATTGACATGGTTGGCATGAAACGGTCAATTCGTGTGGTTGGAGAATTTAAAGATGTTGAAACGCTCAAAAATCTTATTGTAAAATCATCAAGCGGAGCAACGGTTTATCTTAAAGATATTGCACAGGTGCAGGACGATTTTCTTGAAAGACAAAGCACCGCCCGATTAAATCATAAAAATGTCCTCACACTGAATGTTGTGAAAAAATCAGGTGAAAACCTGCTGGATGCTTCGGATAAAATCAAGGATATAATTAATGAATTGAAAGAAACAAAGCTTCCTTCCAAATTGGATGTTGTCTATACGGGAGAACAGGCTAAGTTTACGAGAAGAACATTGAATGAATTGAACAATACCATTATCATTGGTTTTATTCTGGTCACTATTATCCTCATGTTCTTCATGGGATTTACGAATGCTTTCTTTGTCGGTTTATCAGTTCCTCTTTCCATGGGAATAGCATATATCTTTTTGCCCAGGATTGGATTTACGATGAACATGCTTGTCATGTTTTCCTTTATCTTCGCATTGGGGATAGTTGTGGATGATGCTATCGTTGTAATAGAAAATACACATCGAATATTCCGGCAGGGGAAAGGAAAGCTAAGCATTGTGAAAGCCGCCAAACTGGCGGCCGGTGAAGTTTTTGTTCCAATCTTGTCAGGAACTCTTACTACACTTGCTCCTTTCGTTCCGCTTGCTTTCTGGCCCGGTGTTGTTGGGAAGTTCATGTATTTTATTCCGATCACTTTAATCATTACTTTGTTTGCTTCTCTCATTGTGGCTTATATCATCAACCCTGTTTTTGCCGTTGATTTTATGGAGCATGAAGATCATACCACAATGGAAAAAATAAACAAACGAAAAATTATTAAAAATTCCAGTATCATGGCGGTTCTCGCTCTGGTATTTTATGCAGCTCAATGGATAGGGATAGCTAACTTCGTTGTGTTGATCATCATACTTTATATCTTCCACAATACGATTGGGTATAAAATGATTCATAAGTTCCAGCATAAAGCCATACCTGCTTTTATGTGTTGGTATGAGCGTGTGCTCAGAGCTTGTCTTAAAAAGGGAAGACCAATGAAATTATTCATTGGCACATTGATTACACTGATTTTGGTATTCATGCTGACTTCTTTAGCAAAACTTAAAGTTGAATTTTTTCCTTCAAGCGAGCCCAATTACATCAATGTGTATTTGAAAATGCCTATAGGTACAAGTTTACAAAGCACTGATTCCATCTCAAAAATTGTAGAAAAAAGGATTTATAGTGTTATTGGAGAAAATAATCCACTAGTGGAATCTATGGTTACCAATGTTGCACTTGGTGCTGCCGATCCTATGCAGATGGATAATTCGGTGGCATCTCATAAAGCAAAGATCACTGTCAATTTTGTAGAATATGCATTGCGCAATAGGTTCAATACCACTATCTACCTTGATTCTATCCGAGGTGTTCTAAAAGGAATTCCCGGCGCTGAAGTTACTGTTGAAGGCAACCGTTCAGGACCCGCAACAGGAAAACCTATCAATATTGAAATTACCGGCGACAATATAGATTCGCTTATTGATGTATCACATAAATTACCAAAATTCCTTACGGCTAGCGGTATTAAGGGGATAGAAGATCTTAAGAGTGATTTTGAGGAAGGCAAACCCGAAGTGCTGATAGATATTAACCGTGAAAGAGCAAACCGTGAAGGTATTTCAACAGCCACTGTAGGTATGGAGATCAGAACTGCAATTTATGGAACAGAAGTTTCCAAATACCGTGAAGGAGAGGATCAGTATTCAATACAATTACGCTATGCTCAAAACCAGCGCAAAAACATTGATGCTTTGCTGAACCTGAAAATTACCTACAGGGATATGAATACAGGTACCATCAGGCAAATACCGTTGTCCTCCGTAGCAAAGCTTAGCTATGTAAATTCGTATGGCAGTATTAAGCGTATGAACTTGAAACGCATTATTAACCTTTCATCCAATGCGCTGTCAGGTTATAATGCGAATGAAGTGGTTGCCAATATTACAACTGCAATGAAGAATTTTCAACCACCTGAAGGGGTTGACGTGAAGATTACAGGTGAGCAGGAAGATCAAAAAGAATCATCGAATTTTCTACTTACAGCGCTTGCTCTGTCAATGTGCCTGATCATTTTTATTCTGATCACACAATTCAATTCCACCAGTAAACCGATTATCATTATGGCAGAGGTTTTATTCAGTGTTATCGGAGTATTGGCAGGCTATGTAATCTTTGGCATGTCTTTCTCTATTGTAATGTCAGGAATTGGTGTTGTTGCACTGGCAGGCATCGTGGTTCGTAACGGGATATTGTTGGTTGAATTTACAGATGTGTTAAAAGCACGTGGATTAAAAACAAGAGATGCAATTGTGCAGGCAGGTAAAACGCGTATCACTCCTGTTATACTTACTGCTTCGGCAACCATCATAGGACTTATCCCGCTTGCAGTAGGCTTCAACATCAATTTTGCTACCATGTTCACCGACCTAAACCCGCACATTCATTTCGGAGGTGAGAACGTTCAGTTCTTCGGAAAGTTGGCATGGACGATCATTTTCGGATTAAGCTTTGCAACATTTCTTACTTTGCTACTTGTTCCTGCCATGTATTTAATTGCATACAGGGCAAAAGTGAGGGTGAAACGCAAAAAGTCGAACAGGTTATTCCGCAAAGGACTGCCATATTCAAAGGTCATCAGTGATGATGTTGATATCGAAAGTATGGTGTGATAATCATGCATTGGATAATTTGAGCAACTGATTTCAATTAAGTTTAAAACAAATCAGAACATTATTCCACTGTGGTACGAACAAAAATACGAGCCGGGCATTAACTTCTGTTTTCATACAATGCCAACCCGTAGATAATTCGTACTTCAGTGGAATAATGCTTTTGATAACTTTAGTTTAAATTCTCACTTTCTAACATCCAACTTCTTCTTTAAAGATTCTCAATTCCCCCATTTTCAATGATCTCCTCAATAATCATTTTTCCAAAACAATTTTATTTAACTTTGCACGTTTATCCAAACAGATATTAATTAATTTGAGCCCTAAAGCGACACCCGGAAAGTTATTGTCAACGATCAATTCGCCGGCTGATCTTAAGAAACTCAGCGATGAAGAATTGTCATTGCTTTGCGACGAGATCAGGCAGTTTATCATTGATGTTGTTTCAAACCATCCGGGTCATCTGGGCGCAAGTCTTGGCGCTGTTGAATTGGCAGTGGCTATTCATGCAGTTTTCAACACTCCTTATGATAATCTTATATGGGATGTAGGTCATCAGGCCTATGCACATAAGATCATCACAGGCCGCAGGGATGTTTTCCATACCAACAGAACCCACAACGGCATCAGCGGTTTTCCGAAAATGAGCGAATCAGAATACGATGCTTTTGGTGTTGGACATTCCTCCACCTCCATCTCTGCTTCGCTTGGAATGGCCATAGCTGCACAGTTGAATGGCGAAAACGACCGTCATCACATTGCTGTCATCGGTGATGGTTCAATGACCGGCGGAATGGCTTTCGAAGCCCTCAATCATGCCGGTGTTTCAAAATCAAATATACTCATCATCCTTAACGATAACGGCATTGCCATTGATAAAAATGTTGGCGCTTTGAAAGAATACCTCACTGACATCACAACATCTGTAACCTACAACAAGCTTAAGGATAAGATATGGAATTTCTTTGGTAGAAGGGGAAGAGCCGGAACTAGAACCCGTTCATTAGTTCAGAAAATTGAAAACGCCATTAAGGTCACTATTTTCAGGCAAAGTAACATTTTCGAATCTCTTAATTTCCGTTATTTCGGCCCTGTTGACGGCAACGATATTTACCGACTGAAGAAAATATTGAACGACATGAAGCGCATCCGCGGCCCAAAGATACTCCATTGCATTACTGTAAAAGGCAAAGGTTTTGAACAGGCAGAAAAGGACCAGGTAAAATTTCATGCACCCGGGCAGTTTGATAAGGAAACAGGAGAGATCATTGAAAAGCCTTCGTCACTCAACGATACTCCAAAATATCAGACAGTCTTTGGCGAAACTATTATTGAACTTGCCAACCTCAATCCGAAAATTGTGGGGGTCACCCCGGCCATGTCAACTGGTTGTTCACTCAACCTGATGATGGAGGTCATGCCTGACCGGACTTTTGATGTGGGCATTGCCGAACAGCATGCTGTCACATTCTCGGCAGGTCTTGCAGTTCAGGGTTTCATTCCTTTTTGCAATATTTATTCTTCCTTTATTCAGAGAGCCTACGACCAGATCATTCATGATGTGGCGCTACAAAACCTTCATGTTGTGTTTTGTCTCGATCGTGGCGGACTTGTTGGTGAAGATGGCGCTACGCATCATGGAGTCTTCGATATTGCTTTCCTCCGTTGCATCCCCAACATGATCGTCGCTGCTCCTATGAACGAACAGGAATTGCGAAACATGATGTTCACTGCACAGCTCAGGAATAATGGTCCTTTTTCGATCCGCTATCCCCGTGGCAATGGTGTCATGAGCAACTGGCGAACACCTTTTGAAGAACTGCCCATTAGCAAAGGACACCAAATTTCTGATGGCAGCCAGTTGGCAATTTTGAGTATAGGCCATGTCGGCAACTTCGTCACACAGGCCGTTGCCAGGCTGCAGGCCGACGGTATCAGCATTGCTCATTATGATATGCGTTTTGTTAAACCTATAGACACAGAGCTTCTCCATGCTGTCTGCAGCAAATTCAATAAGATCATCACTATTGAGGATGGCACCATCATTGGCGGATTGGGTAGCGCTGTTCTTGAATTTGTTTCGGATAACAACTATCCTTCGCAAGTTGTCAGGCTTGGTGTTCCCGACCGTTTTATTGAGCAGGGTTCGCTGAATGAATTATACAATGAATGCGGTTATCATGTAGAAGGAATTATCAGGTCAGTAAATCAACTTCTGACCAAACCCCAGAAATCCCCATTGGCAGTTTAATCCTTGCGTCGTTGTTACGCTAGTTTCCCAATGAGTGACTCAGACTATTTTTTAAATTTCCAACTTCTTAATTGATCTTCGCCAGCGGAATAATATTCACAAAATATTTCCCTATCTCTTCAATTCGGGAGTGAGTTCCTGTAATTTCAAGATTGATATAATCGCGCATTTTCATAATGGTATCAGCGGAATTGAATAACGTTGGAAATAAATTCGGATTTAAATCATGCCCCACCAACGCCACTGTTCCTGCGCAAATCAAGCCTTTGCAATTAATAATTACTTCCATTTTTGTACTGGGAATTGAATTTTGTTCCGTTTTTATTGAAACCCATGCATAGAAATGAATAATGCCAAATTTGTTTCTAAGGTTATGGAGTTCTATAAACCGCTGCAATTCTTCTACATCTTTTTCCATAAAATCAATTTGTAAAAATCGGGATCATACTTAAACGGAGTAAAGTAAAAGAGTAAAAGAATATCCGGATTAATTATCCTTATTTCCGATACTCTGTATGTGTACTCTACCTGAGTCAATCCATCATGCACAAAATAAAAAATTGAACTTAATAATGGAAGTGTAAATAATTGTCAAAAAAATCTTCGAAAATTAAATATTCCTCCCAGCCTATGTTTGAAATACTATTTCGAAGCAAATGTATAGAAAATTTTAAATCCCTTATCCGAAAATTTGTTAAAATTTAATACGGTTGTTACTCACTTCGCACAAAATACCATCATAGCAGCATCACGTGTTTCCTTTCGGAAGCATAAAGTTACCAATATCTCTCAGGTGGAAAATTAATTATTTATTGTTTTCAATAATTCTTGTAGATAAAATTTTTCATGATTTTATAAAATTTTCTACTGTTAGGTAAAATATTTTTGATTTTCCGTTATTGTGCCAGTTTAAATAATTTGGTAAGTTCTTTTTGCGTTGTTAGGCTGGTTAACTCATAAACTTTATTCACAATCACTGAATAGCTTACCGGGATTGCATTCAAACAATATTCAACCACTTCGTGGTTGCGTTGCTGGTAGACATTTGTGCTATTCATATTCAATCCTTTCAGGATTGTTTTTCAGAAATTGAAGGATTATACAATAAAAAAGCAGGAGAAAAATGCTCCTGCTTTTTTGATGGTTATGAATATGCCAATTGTATATTGTGTTCAATGGCAACCCTTACTTTAATCACTATTAACCTGGTTAATTCACAAACTTTATACACAATCACTGAATAGCTTACCGGGATTGCATTCAAACAATATTCAACCACTTCGTGGTTGCGTTGCTGGCAGACATTTGTGCTATTCATATTCAATCCTTTCAGGATTGTAGTTCGGAAAATGATGAATTTTTCAGGTTAAGGCAATTTAAACAATGGTGACCGGGAAAAAAATCATTAAACTCTACACTTGAGTCCACTCCGATAAGTCTATTTTTACCACAAAAACTCTAAAACACGAAAAAACACGAAAAACTATTTACCCCGTTGGATATCTTTCAGATTTAATGAGCATCTTTAAAACAGAGTTATCCCACGGGGTGAAGTGTATTTGTGTTTTGGTGGTAATTTTCACATTTATTACTTTTCGGAGTAAACTCATCCTTTGAAACCCCTCAATGTTACATCCATTTTGTTCGTTTCAAATTCGGTGATATTGACTTTTGCACTATTTTTGTCATAATCATGGGCGGTAACATCAAGAAAAGATTTTCCGGGATGAATGCGTACGAATTTATAGGCTCCATTAGGTCCGGTTTTTTTCTTTTTCTTTGTGCCACGTAAAGTGACCAATGCGTTTTCAACAGGTTCTCCATCGCTGTTTTTGAT
>CAISZK010000326.1 GCA_903889915.1 uncultured Bacteroidota bacterium | reverse complement strand
TGAGGTTGTGAGCAACGGACAGTATCAATCCATTTCCGATATGAAAAGCACAGATGTTATTGTCAAATTGCCTGCGTGCAGGGTTGTCAAAATTATAGACCCACATTATCCTGAAAAGGGGAGAGGTTTGTTCGTCAATTAGTTTAAGTTTGCTTGTAATCATAATTGTCATTAGTCATTGGTCAATAGTCAATGGTCAAAAGTCAAAAGTCAAAAGTCAATAGTCAAAAGTCAATGGTCAAAAGTCAATAGTCAATAGTCAATGGTCAAAAGTCAATAGTCATTGAAGGTCATTTTTAAATCTTAAATCAAAAATCTCAAATCAAAAAATATTTACGGTTGTTTTAATAGCATTCTTTTTTTCAACAGTATGTTTTTTTCAATTCCTTTGCTTACGATGACCAGGTTGTATTCTGAGGTGCTGTCGTTGCTGACCATTTTGTAAAAATCATTGCCTGAAATTTTCTCTGTTTTTGTTGTATTTATTTCTGTGATCTTGTCATTGAGTTTAATGCCGGCACTGTCAGCAGGGGAGGAGTTCCAGATGCCAATAACTTTAAAATATCCGCTGTCGGACTTTATTGCGCCAAATCCAAGACTGTAGCTGTTGTGAGGAAAGTTCTGCGATTTGATGGGAACCAATATTAACTGATGAGCGGGATAATTGATGGTAACAACAAATTGTGATAGAAAATCACTGCCTATCAAACAAACTTTTCCCGGTGTGTTTGTGACAAGCAGATTTGAAACGTGCAAGGAATCTATTGAAAAATCATTTACTCTGAGCATGTAATCTTTTGTGTTTTTCCCAAATGCTCCGGCTGACATTGTTCCCTGCGCTTCAATATTTGCATTGGATTGGAGAAGCTCACCTTTTTTTATTTTACCTGAAGGAACACAAATCGTTCCTTCGCAACCACTGTCAATAACGCCATCCATGACAAGGCCCGGCTTTATTTCGCATTTTATTTTCGGGGCAAAGGAGTTCTGCATATCCTGCCAGAAGTTGATCACATAACCGCCGGCAACACTTTTCACCGCTTCTGTTTTGTTTGATAGTGCAAGCGTGTGATCCTGGTAATTGATAGTGATCTTAAAAAATTTAAAGAAATTGTTGCCGATAATACCATCTATATGACGATCGAGCATCTTGTTTACAAAATCAAGGTCTATTGCAACAACACCAATATCTTTCTCCAGGATGTCGCCAAGTTGAATGTGGTCGAGTTTAAACACCTTTACAGTATCAGTAGTATTGCTGGCATCTTTAGCTTCAACTTTTGAAATGGGAACCAGGTTTAATTCTTTTGCCAGCTTTTTGTCAATGGCAGTTACAGCGCCTGTGTCAAAAATAAAATCGTATTCTTTATCTCCACCGTTTATTTTTACTTTGAGCAGGATCAGCTTTCCGACTACTTCAAATTTTGTAGTGTATTCAACACCCTTCTCAACACTCCCGCTTTTCATGGCTTTCAGTGTTCGGAAAATCGAACAACTACTGATGGAAAAACAGGCTACAATGATGCATAAAATCTGATATTTTTTTAAAGACATTTTTAATTTATTAGTTAATCAGGAGTAAATAAAAGATACAATTGAATAACAAAAGTTATTTGGTGATGTGCAGGATCTTTTCACTACGAATGCTTCCATTCATTTGCATAACCAGCACATAAAGTCCTGCCGGATAATTTTGAAAATCAATGGTGGCATTATTCTTTCCGGGATGATCTGTTTTGTAAACTATTTGTCCAAGATGGTTATATAGTGATATTCCTCTCAATATGTTATTCTCAGGTGATTTTATTATCAGCATATCTGTTACAGGGTTTGGAAAGCATGAATAAGCTCCGGCAGTTGTTTCCGGAATACCGGTGACATGAGTATATGTTGAAATATTTGAAACTCCCATGCTGTCGGTTTTCAGGAAGAGAATGTTTGCTGCACCTAAACCCATGCTCTCAGTTGTTCCAACAATTGCATAACCATTGTCGGAAGTGTAAATGCAGGCTCTGGAGTAATCATCCTGACCACCACCATAAGTTGTTCCATTCTGATACCAGCCCCCTGCATCTGTGAGTATCATGGAAAAATCTTTCCTGCCTGCTCCAAAACTACTTGTATAGCCTGTGATCAGAAATCCATTATTTTTGTTTTGTGCAATGTCAAAATATTCTTCATCAGCAGTACCGCCATATCCAAAAGTCCGGTACCAAAGCTGGTTTCCGATAGAATCTGTTTTTATCATAAGTCCATCCAGGCCAACAGCGCTGTAATTCCTGGTTGATCCAATTATTACCAATCCATGATCAAAGGTTTCAATAGCAGAATATCCGAAATCATCAAGAGTATCACCATAAGTTCTGGTCCAAAGTGTATCTCCATTTGGGTTTACTTTTAATAAATAAATGTCATAACCGCCTATTCCGAAACTGTTGGTTTTGCCTGAAATAATATAGTTGCCATCATGGCATGCGCTGATATCATTGGCCACCTCTTCTTTCACTCCGCCATAACATTTTGACCAGAGTGAGTCTCCATTCTTGTTTGTTTTGATAAGGAAAACATCATTGTTGCCATGTCCATAGCTGAATGTTTCACCGGCAATAATAAAACCACTGTCCTGTGTTTCAACAAGACTATGACCCAGGTCCCAATCACTGCCACCATAATGTTTCATCCATTGCATAACTCCAAGTGAATCGGTTTTAATCAGCATCACATCATAGTTGTTGTTTGCAGCGGGAATAGTCATGTATCCTGTTATTGCATATCCTTTATCATTTGTACGAACAATATCTTCAGCCCAGTCAACTTCCGGCCCTCCATAAGCTTTATCCCATTTGATGTTTCCGCAATAATTGGTTTTAAGAAGATACACATCGGAATTGCCAACAAAGCCTGTTTTGTTTCCAAGAATAATATAACCGGTGTCCGCTGTCTGTATCACTTTTTCGCCATAATTATATCCTGTTTCTCCATACGATTTAATAAAAATGGTGTCCTGTGCAAACGATGCAGCGGGAAGAGTTATCAGCAATATGATCTTTAAAAAAAGTTTCATCAGAAGAAATATTTTTTTATTGAAAAGAATACTCCCTGTGATGTCAATGAATATGGCCAAATGAATCCATTCAGGTAATTGCTGCCTAAAAGAACAACCAGGCTTTTCCCAAACTGATGCATGAGTTCCAACCCTGCATTGAGTTGGTGGTTTTCCAGTAAATCAGTACTGCAATAGCCGCCATAGCTAAGATTAAGTGAAAGCAGGTTTTTCTTGTTTGGAAGCAACTGCAGTTTCAGCATGTATAAAGGATCATAATTGGAGAAGAATTTTTTTCTCAAACTTAATTCTGTCCTGAACTTTTCTGAGAAATTACACAAATAAGAAACAGACAACACAGCCGGTGTTGCTGTGTAATATGCTTTGGGTTTGCCGGCATAAGTAAACGCATGCTGCAGACTGTCGGTGGTTGTCTTTCCAAAAACATTGCCGTTAATATTCAATGGATCTGTCACGTCCAGTCCTTCAAAATGCACAGCCGTGTCTTTTGAAAATTGTTGTGAATTGTTGTTCCACCTTATATACCCAAGGTCGGTGAGTTGAAAAACCAAAGTGTTTTTTTTAGGAGTTTCAAATGAGTAGTATAAATTGACTGAGCTGCCTACACCTTTGAACATGTTCAATTTCTTGCGCGAAGTGTCGCTTCTGGATACATCATAGTTGGCAGCAAAATTAATGTACTCCGCATTCTTATCAGTGTAAATGTTTCCTTTGTTCAAATCAACGATCACGTTATTGTATCCATTATTTAAACTGATTCCGAATCCGTAGGTATGTTTGAATTTCCCGGATTCAAATTTTGAAAGGATACCAATTTGTATCTGGTCATAGCTTACAAGGTTCAGCATAGAGTTATCAAGAATGGCATTCTTTCCTGCAAAATATTGGTTGCCGTCAAAAAACAAACGGGCAAGATCTCTTGTGAATGTCATATCCAAATGATAATACCGGTTGTATTTTACAAACAACCCCATATTCGTCCATCCAAAAAGTGTGTCCGGATAAGTGATAAAAGAAAGCCCGCCTCCGATGTCAGCGCCAAGCCTGTTGTCTGGCTTTAAGTTGGCATACAACCATTGTTTGCTCAGGCTGTCAATGTGACTTCCGAATAAGTAAGTGTT
>CAISZK010000325.1 GCA_903889915.1 uncultured Bacteroidota bacterium | reverse complement strand
CATGCTATTAATAGCCGAAATTATTGAAGTGGAATCTGTGGCATAACTTAATGCTTTGTTCAATGTAGCAGTTGCAGTAAAGCTAACCAACCCCACTCTGTTAATGTTGCCAGGGTTATTAGTAGCGCTAAAAAGCTGTCTGACGAAACTTATTGCTGCTGATTTTGCATACGACATTGAAGATGGTGACCCATCGGCCATACTTCCTGAACAGTCAACAATAAGCATTACATCACCGGGTGCAGGTGAGGATATACCAGTTGCTTTGATTGTAACATCAAATTGATTACAGGTACTACTGTTTTGTACTACTGTTTTGTTTAGTGTTATTTGTCCAATGGCAATATTTGTTGTTACCAGCACAAATAATGAAAAAAAAGAAATTGTCAGATAACGACCAATTGTTTTCGGGTTGAGTATATTGAGTTTCATAACTTAAAATATTAAACGTTTTCTTATTGAGATTTTATTTCTTACTTTTCATCCGGATTAGGAATAAAAGTATAAAGCACCAATGAAGTGGAATAGTCATTACATTTATCAGAGGATGCTTTTAAAAGTAAATTGTTCCAGACACCGTAAGGAGTCCCGGCAGGAACTGTAACTTTCACTTGAATTTTCAATAATTCATTTGGTTTAAGAGTGACCTTTTCTGTTATTTCCTTACCATCCTCATTAAGTAATTTAGCATCTAATTTTACATTTTTAGTGCTATCACTTTTATCCGGATTGCTCATTGGTTTTGTATTTGAAGCGGAAAGTTCAATTTTCATTTCTTCCTTGCCGTTGTTTTGTATCTGTATAAAATAAATGCGCCCCTCTTTATTTACAGACTCAATATTGTTTGTAGCTGTCATAGAGAAAGAACATTCCTGAGCCGATACGCTCAAAGGGTATAGAATAACTAAAAAAAGTAAAGTAAGTAATGACGTACCTAAGCTTTTCTTACTTACTAAAAGGGAACTTAAATTCCCAGAAGTCTTTTGGATATTAAATGCTATTTTTTTCATAATGATGTAAATTGAAATTAAAAAATTTAATCTGGATAGTTTCTAAATAAAAAAATGGATAAAAAAAATGAAAACACGAAACACACCGGAAAATAAAGCAGACTATTTCCACTGGTTTCTCCTGTGCTTAAAGAAAGGAATTCAGGTAAATAAAGTGTATAGTGTATAGCGTTTTTCACGTTTGCTTGTTTGATGAATTTTAGTTCGACAAAAGTATACAAGTAAAAAGAGCCTCAAATGAAGAAGTGATGAATTCCACATTAAGATTGAATTAACGACATTCTACACTTTATTTGTTTTTCTTCTAAACAAACAACATCAAAATCTAAACGATTACAATTAAGTTCAATAAAATTTCATTATTTATAAATTCCTTCAAAGCAGTTTCAATAACAAATTATGAACAAATAAGATATCGTTTACAAAAAAATCCAACCACCATTTTTGAAACTGTTGAAAGCAATCAAAGATCCAGGCAATATGGAAAGAGGAAGTGCATTAAAGAATGGTAGAACTACCATTGAGTAAAACAGCAATATTGTTAAGTAAGGTAACAATTCTGTTCAGCAAAGCGGCTATATAATAAGGAGTGGCTAAAAGAAGAAACAATATCTTTCCTTTAATTTTACAGGACTGAGCCTGCTCCGAAATGAGAAAAAAGAACAAAATGCCGCAAAAACACCAATCCACAAACTACACAAAATAATAATAAACAGCAAAATAGTTTTTCGTAGCAAAATAGACTTATCAGAGTGAACTCATTTTCCAAACTTTTTATTTACAAAATCCAATGTGCAAAAATCCGTAAGATTTTAGCAAAATATCAGATGACAAAATTTTAATTTTTCTCAACACACAGTATATTAAGTCATTTACCTAAAAACCAAGCCTTGTTACAGCATGCTGTAACAAAGATTCAGCATGCTGTAACAAAGATTCAGCATGCTGTAGCTTTGCTATTGTATGCACTAACAAAGGCATTTTTCACTTTTTTAACGCTTCTGAATAAACTGCTTTAGAAATATGATTCTACTCCGAAAAGTAAAGGAGTATAAATTCACCACTAAAACACCAATACACTTCACCTCGTGGGACAACACTGTTTTTAAAGCTACTCATAAATCTGAAAAATATCCAACGGGGTAAACCATACTAAATAATAAAAACCAGCAAAATAGTTTTTCGTGATCCCGCGCGTGAGCATTGGCGTCAAGCTAAGAATTGGCAACCCGGAACAATATGAAGCAAATGAACACTTTTTAAATTGAAGTTAATCGTGAATAATTTTTCGCTACGATCTATATTACTGTTTCCTTCTCTGCGCCCCGAATATTCACCCTGTAGAAATTAGAATAATAGCCATCCTTTTTATCCATTTCAATGATGTCAACACATTCCACATTTTGGGGAATTGGCTCAAAGTAAAGGGAGAAATACAGATATTCTATTGTGGTTTTAAACTTGTGTTTATGCGGCGCTTCAGGTATTCTGTCTACTCGAAGGAATTTGTATTTTTTCAAAGTTGTGCAATCCCTGATAAAAGAACTCTTATCAATTTTTACCCACCCCCCTTTTAAATAATAAGCTGTTGCCTGATAACCGAAGTCCACTTTTGTGAATTCATCAGTCATGAGTATCCGCAATATCTTTGGCCATTCAGGCTTGCTGCCACATGAAGGTTCATGCACCAATATTTTTTCTTTCTTGATCCTAGCTTTCATATTATTTTTTTCTTGTGGACTTGGTTTTAAAATTCCTGAGACTCTTCTCTAATTCCTCTTCAATAGTTCTCCGTAAACTGACAGGTTCCATCACAAAAACATCCGACCCGTATGACAAAAGCAATTGTTTTAATTCAGGGCATTGATGTACTTGTAATGTAACTATGATCCCACCATGTTCAAGGTATTTGATAATTTTCTGACTTTCGTGCAGTGGCTGGGAGTTTATAAATCCCGAAACATTGCGTGTAAATTCAAGCTTTATTGTCTTCGGTTTTCCCACACCCGAGAGGAATACACCAATAGAATCTTTGAAAATATCCAAAGGTTTTAAACCCGGCATTGCAAAAAATCTCTTTTTCAGCATGAGTATATCTTCAATGCGGTCAAGGCCGAAAATGCGGAGACTTTTGCGTGATTCTGAATAGCCGATCAGATACCATTTATTCCTGTGCTCTTTGAGAAAATAAGGATGTACAATGTAGCTGTCAAAACGCTGCTCATGGTAGGAGTAATGCACAAAGGAAACCGGGATCTTTTCACGTATGCAGTGAATAAAGAAATCAATCTTTTCAGCGCCTTTGAAATCCTGAGATTTTTCAGGAAAAATGATATTCGTGTTGACATCATTTTCAGAATGTCGTTTTGCTTTCAGAGATGTCAGCACCTTATCAACAGCCATGCTGAAAGTGCCGCTGATGCTGGTATTTTTGTACTGCTGAATAATGGAAGCGGCAAATTCCAGAGCTTCAATTTCGTCAGTATGCAAAGGAACTTTCTTAATTGAGTATTC
Organism: uncultured Bacteroidota bacterium; assembly: GCA_903889915.1. Classification (GTDB taxonomy): domain Bacteria; phylum Bacteroidota; class Bacteroidia; order Bacteroidales; family CG2-30-32-10; genus CAISZK01. The sequence goes on along the minus strand of CAISZK010000325.1, from coordinate 15,423 downwards.
AGGATTGCTATAATAATAGCCCATGAACTGCCGGCTGAAACAAATAGGAGCAAAATATTCAAGCTCTTCGTCCTCTTTCATGGCTTTTATATCCTTTTGAATGGTTGAAACAGTGAATTTTTTGCCCAATCTTTCTTCAAGTGTTTCCATCAGAAACTCAATTGCAGGATATGGTTTGTGCTTGTTCCTCAGACATTCATCAATGATGTGGTAACGCAAAGTAGCTTCCTTGTTCAGTGGCATGCAATTTTTTTTTACAAAAATACAATAAAAAAGTAAAACGCAAATACACTGCGTTTGGCTGTATTACTTTTGCCCCATAAATTTAATACACAAAATTATGGAAACAAATTTTTCAACAGGGTTCAACCTCGTAAATTCAATGCTTTTCAACGACACAGCAAAAGAGATCATCGGACACCTCCCCTTTGCAATGAAGCATGAATATGATGTCAGTAATATTGCACGGATACTGCAACTGGAAGAAGAGTACATCGCAATAAAAAAATTCTGGTGCAGTAACGATGCGAATTCCGATTTTCAGATTGAACAAAAAGAAATGATGCTTTACATCATTGACCGCATCAATCGCCTTGGGATTTTCCCGACAGTTTCGGATGTAAACAAAATCCTTGAAGCAAAAGGAGAATTTTTGGAAACAAAAATAATGTACCCACAAGAGAGGATGGCGGGGTAGATGATGCCTGTTCAAATAATTAATTATTGTTTGCTGACGAGGTATTTTGGGACAATCATAAAAAACTTCTGACTTCATAAAGTAAGAATTTTTAAAGAAAAGTCTAATGCATCCTCCATGTTCAGTATCTTTGCACTATTAAAATTGTAACACCATACGATATGCAGACAACAATTAAAAAAATCAATAAAGGCAAGACAAAGGACAATATTCTGTATTTGGTTTCACAGACCGGCAAGCTCAAAGAATATGGTTTTTCTCAGGTTGAAATTTCATTCATCAATGATCAGGTGGATGGAAAAGACAAAAAACTTATTTCATTTAACCGCTACTCACATTGGGAATATGTGCAGTTTATAAAAAAAGAAAAAGAGGCAAACGACCATCTGCAAATTGAGACTTGCCGCAAAGATGGTGACAAATTTGTATCGTCATTAAACAGTCAGAAATTAAAGGAAATCACCATCTGTGATGCAGGTATAAAGCCTGCGGAATTGCTGGCGTTTGTTGAAGGAATGGCGCTGGGTAATTACCAATTTTTAAAATATATCTCTGATCAAAAGAAATTAAACTCACTGAAATCAATCAGTGTTCTGTCAAACCAAATCAGTGCTTCTGAATTGAACGAATTAAGCGCAATTGTTGATGGAACGTGCAAATGCCGTGATCTGGTGAACGAACCTCTTTCAAACCTGGATGCAGATGCACTCGCAGATATTTTCAAAGAAATGGGAAAAGAAGGATCAATAAAAGTGGAAGTTTTCTATAAAGCAAAAATTGAAACTTTGAAAATGGGCGGGCTGCTTTCTGTAAATAAAGGAAGTCCGAATCCGCCTACTTTTACTGTGATGGAATGGAAACCCGAAAATCACATTAATAAAAAACCTTACATCATTGTGGGCAAGGGGATCGTTTTCGATACCGGCGGCATTAATCTGAAAACCTCTACAGGATTGCAAACCATGAAGTGCGACATGGGCGGCGCCGCAGCAGCAGGATGCATCATTTATGTTATTGCAAAACAAAAGCTCCCTGTCTGGGTGATCTCGTTGATGCCTGCCACAGAAAACAGGCCTGATGGAAATGCAATGGTTCCGGGCGATGTGATCACCATCTCTGACGGCACCACTGTTGAAGTGCAGAACACTGATGCTGAAGGACGATTGATACTTGCTGATGCCCTTGTTTTCGCAAAGAAATACAAACCTGAACTCGTGATTGATATAGCCACCCTAACAGGCTCTGCTTCGGCTGCCATAGGCCCTTTTGGTATAGTTGCCATGGGTTCTGGTTACAATAAACAAATGGAGAAATTAAAAGAAAGCGGTGATGCAGTTCATGAACGTATTGCAGAATTTCCTTTCTGGGAGGACTACAAAGACCTTATCAAATCGGAAGTTGCCGACATTCGCAACACCAGCGGGCCATATGCCGGCGCCATTGGAGCAGGCAAATTTCTCGAACATTTCGTTGATTACCCCTGGATACATCTCGACATTGCCGGCCCTGTTTTCCTCGACCACCGAGACAGCTATCGAGGAATGCATGCCACGGGAGTTTGTGTGAGACTGGTTTATGACTTTTTGAAGAAGAAAATTTAATCTCAGGCAAAAAAATGAAAGGAAAGGCAAACTATACCAATCCTCTGCCATTGCTATTGCCCAACAATTTTCAGATTCTATCAATTCTATTTCTCCGATTCTCCCACTCCCCATTCACATCTTAACTTACCAGACTGTCAGTTCCAGGTTCATTGAAGTTTGCTTAACTAAAAAGAATTTATCAAACTGCAATCATACGGATACACATCAATGATGCGTTTTAAGAATAGATCTTTGCAAAAGTAAAAGGGAAGTAAACTGTGTGTATTTTTGTGCGGGAAAAAGCAACCCCTATTATTTTATCCAATAATAGGGGTCCTGATTTAATCAAGTGATCTGGCTGGGATTCGAACCCAGGACCCCATCCTTAAAAGGGATGTGCTCTACCTGCTGAGCTACCAAATCATTTAATTTTTTTGAGGGTGCAAAGATAGAGTCATTATTTGAAATTCCAAAAATATATTTTCCTTAATTAATAATAAATTACTAAACAGTCATTTATATTTCAGTTGTTTTGATTTGATAAAACAATATTTGGAAATCAGGAGTTGTGAAAATTGGCAAAGTGCAAAGAAATTAAATTTTTCGGGCTATTTCTCATAATTTAATCTTATTATTGTAGTGAATTTAAAACGATGAAAGGCAAAATTGTAATTGTAACAGGAGCAAGCTCCGGAATTGGCAAGGCTTTGGCGGAAAAGTTTGCTGCTAATGGTGCCAAAGTTGTAATGGCAGCAAGGTCACTTGAAAAACTGGAGCAACTGAGTAAAGATTTACTAAAGAAAAATTATGATGTTTATGCTGTAAAGGCTGATGTCAGCATTGAAGAAGATTGCAAAAAACTAATAGAATCATGCATTGCCAAATATGGCACTGTAGATATTCTTGTGAATAATGCTGGTATTTCCATGCGTGCATTATTTGAAGATGTAGATTTAAATGTGTTAAAGCAATTAATGAATACCAATTTTTGGGGAACGGTTTATTGCACAAAATATGCACTACCTTATTTATTGTTGAATAAAGGGAGTGTTGTTGGTGTTTCTTCTATTGCCGGATACAAAGGTCTGCCGGGAAGAACAGGATATTCTGCTTCAAAATTTGCCATGCAGGGATTTCTTGAAACTTTAAGAATTGAAAATCTGAAAAAGGGGTTGCATGTATTGATAGCATGCCCCGGATTTACAGCTTCTAATATTCGCAATACAGCGTTGGCAAAAGATGGAAGCATGCAGGGAGAATCTCCATTGAATGAAGGAAAACTCATGACATCGGAAGTAGTTGCACAAAAAATTATCACTGCAATAGAACATCGAAAACACAGGCTGGTTCTGACAACTCAGGGAAAACTGATAGTTTTATTAAATAAATTTTTCCCTGAAATGATTGATAAAATGGTATACAATCACATGGCAAAAGAGGCAGATTCGCCTTTCAAATAATTTTATAAAAGCAACAATAAACAATTTAATACACAACAGAAATTATGACAAATTTAGAAATTAGTTTAAAAACCGGTCTGAATGAATTGAAGTTCGGATTGACGATGGATGAAGTAAAGAAAATAATGGGTAACCCTGATGATACTGAAGAATTGGATGATTCGGAAGTAAAAACTGAAGTATGGTATTATTGGGAAGACGGTATTACAGTATTTTTTGAAATGCATGGAATTTACAAATGCGTGTGTCTTGAAACAGATAATCCCGATTCTGTTCTCTTGGGTCGAAAAATTTCAGAACTAAAAGAAGGCGATATTCAGGATCTTTTCGTAGAGAACAATTACAATGAATACGAAACAGAAGACGAAGAATGGGGCGAAAAAAGAATAAGCATTGATGATGCCGTTGTTGACATTTATTTTGATAAAGGTGCTATAGTCTCTGTGAATTGGGGCGTGGATTTTGATGAAAATGAAAGTCCCATTTGGCCTAAAAAATAGTCATTGGTGGTCATTGGTGGTCATTGATAGTCATTGATGGTCATTGATAGTCATTGATAGTCATTAATAGTCATTGGTTGTCATTGGTTGTCATTAATAGTTATTGATGGTCATTAAAAGTCATTGAATTTATTATTGACTATAAATGAAACGAAATAAATGACGCAAAGCAAATGACACGAAGCAAATGACAACTATTCAGGATCGTGGATGGTATTGCATTATTGTTTCTCTCAAATATTCCCTGTCCATGTGAAGGTAGATCTCTGTTGTAGTGATGGATTCATGGCCCAACATATCCTGCACTGCTCTGAGGTCAGCTCCACCTTCAATTAAATGAGTAGCGAAAGAATGACGGAAAGTGTGCGGGCTGATTTTTTTATTCAGCCCGATTTTTTCTGCAAGTGATTTAATTATTATGAAGACCATATTTCTCGTGAGTTTTCTCCCCCTCCTGTTCAGAAAAAGATTATCCTCACTCTCTTTTTTTACAGGAACATGAACCCTTACATCCTCAAGATAAATTTTGATGAATTTCATTGCTGTGCGACCGATAGGAACAATTCTTTCCTTATCACCTTTACCTACTATCTTTATGAATCCCTCCTTCAAATACATGTTGGAAATTTTGAGGTTGGTAAGTTCTGAAACACGTAAACCAGAACTGTAAAGTGTTTCAAGCATTGCTTTATTTCGTTGTCCCTCCGGTGTGCTCAGGTCTAACGCTGCAATCAGCTTGTCAATTTCTTCTACACTCAAGGTGTCGGGAAGTTTTCTTCCAAGCTTAGGAGATTCAAGAAGCTCGGTTGGGTTTATTTTAATGACATTTTCAAGGATCAGGTATTTGTAAAATGCTTTGATTCCAGAAATAACGCGAGCCTGTGTGCGGGGGCTCATTCCTAATTCGTTTGCCCATTTCAGGAAATCCTGCAATTGTTTTAATTCAATGGTCTCCGGCTGTGCCTGTATCTTGTGATAATCCAGAAACTGAATGAATTTTTCAATGTCGTGGAGGTACGCTTCAACAGAATTTATTGAAAGTGACTTTTCCAACTGAAGAAAAGCTTTGAAACCTTTAATGTATGACTGCCACATTATCATTTGTTTACAAAGGTATTACAAATTATCTGAATAATCATTTAAGAAAAATTTCTCTCAGAATTGGTTTTTAATTATAAATGTTTGTACTTTTGCAAACTTAAATAAAAAATGCATATCTAATGGCAAAGAAAAGTAAAGAAGCAAGAGGACAGGTGATCCTGGAATGCACAGAGCATAAAACCAGTGGCAAACCCGGTACTTCAAGATACATTACAACGAAGAATAAAAAGAACACCCCTGAGCGTTTGGAGTTGAAGAAGTACAACCCGATATTAAAGAAAATGACTATTCACAAAGAAATTAAATAAGTAAAACCATGGCAAAGAAAGTTGTTGCAGCGATGAAAACTACCACAGGTAAAGACTTCGCAAGGGTGATCAGGATGGTTAAATCTCCTAAAACAGGCGCCTACACCTTCAAGGAAAATATTGTTCCAAACGACCAGGTGAAGGAATTTTTAGCAAAAAAATAATCCGGACATAGTTTCGGAATTCCTGCTGTATTACCAAGAAAAGCTTTTTTCCGCTTGTGAAAAAGGCTTTTCGAGTAGATAGCCTAAGCCAAAAACAAATCATTATGGGTTTATTCGGCATTTTCAGTAAAGAGAAAAAAGAAAATCTTGAAAAGGGTCTTGCCAAGACCAAGGAGAATGTTTTTTCCAAAATATCAAAAGCCATCATTGGAAAATCAAAGGTTGACGATGATGTTTTGGATAATCTTGAAGAAATTTTAATCTCCTCCGATGTCGGTGTGGAAACTACTCTACGAATAATAGAGCGTATTGAAAAACGTGTTGCTGCGGATAAATATATAGGAACTTCCGAATTGAACCGCATTCTCCGGGAAGAGATCGCTTCTCTTCTTGATGAAAACAATAATTTCAGTACGGAAAATTTTGACCTTCCAAAGACTGATGGACCTTATGTAATAATGGTTGTTGGTGTAAATGGTGTTGGTAAAACAACTACAATCGGAAAGTTGGCCTGGCAGTTTAAGAAAGCAGGAAAATCAGTTGTTCTTGGAGCATCCGATACTTTCCGTGCTGCAGCTGTTGACCAGCTCACAATATGGGCGCAGCGTGTCGGAGTTCCTATTGTATCGCAGGGAATGGGCGCTGATCCGGCATCAGTCGCATTTGATTCTCTTGCTTCAGCTAAAGCAAAAAATGCTGATGTAGTGATCATAGATACTGCAGGGCGTCTTCACAATAAAATTAATCTCATGAATGAGCTATCCAAGATCAGGAAGGTAATGACAAAAGTTATTGCTGATGCTCCTCATGAAGTACTGCTTGTTCTTGATGCTTCTACAGGCCAAAATGCATTTGAACAGGCAAAACAATTTACACTGGCAACCGAAGTTAATGCACTTGCAATAACAAAACTTGATGGTACAGCCAAAGGTGGCGTAGTCATTGGCATTTCCGATCAGTTTAAAATCCCGGTCAAATATATAGGCGTGGGAGAAGGAATAGAAGATCTTCAGCTATTCGACAAAAAGGAATTTGTCAATTCTTTGTTCAGCAATTGATGTTGGATGTTGTTCAAAGTTCGAAAGACTTTCAATTACTGTCATCCATTAATTTCTGTTTCCATTAAAAGTAATTCCCATCGTTGAAAACAAAACCTCCCGCACCAGTTAAGATCAATGTAATTACATTGGGTTGCTCCAAAAACATTACTGATTCAGAAGTTCTGCTCAGACAATTGGATCATGCAAAATTTAAAATATCGCATGATGCTCCCGATTTGAATCAGGATGTGGTTATCATCAACACATGTGGTTTTATCAATGATGCAAAACAGGAATCCATTGAAACGATATTAGAGGTTATCTCAGCAAAAAAACAGGGACTCATAAAAAAGGTAATTGTCACCGGGTGCCTTTCAGCACGCTATAATGATGAACTCAAAAAAGAAATTCCGGAAGTGGATGCTTATTTTGGAGTAAATAACTTTAAGGAAATCCTTGAATACATTGGAAAAGATTTCAGATTTGACCTGATGGATGAAAGAATTCTGACAACTCCATCACATTATGCCTATCTCAAGATTGCTGAAGGTTGTGACAGGTCATGTTCCTTTTGTGCTATTCCTTTAATTCGTGGTGGACATATTTCAAAACCTCCGGAAAACATTATTCACGAAGCTACTTTGCTTGCAGAAAATGGTGTAAAAGAATTAATATTGATAGCGCAGGATCTGACTTATTACGGTGTTGATATTTTTCAAAAAAGAGCACTTGGAAGCTTGCTGGAAGAACTTTCAAAAGTAAAGGGAATTGAATGGATAAGGCTTCAGTACGCATATCCTGCTGCGTTTCCTATGGATATTTTGAAAGTAATAAACAGCAAAGAGAATATTTGTAAATATCTCGACATTCCATTTCAGCATATCAATGATTCAATGCTTAAGTCCATGAACCGCGGCATTGACAGCCGCATGACTTATAATTTAATTGAAGCTATCAGGAAGGAAGTGCCGGGGATTGCGTTGCGGACATCACTGATCGTGGGCTATCCGGGTGAAACAGACAGGGAATTCAACGAATTGTTAGACTTTGTTACAGAGATAAAATTTGACAGACTGGGTATTTTTCTCTATTCCCATGAAGAAGGAACCAAAGCTTACAAACTTAAGGATAAGGTTAGCAATAAAGTCAAACAGGAAAGAGCTGATATATTAATGCAGTTGCAGGAAACAATTTCTCAAACCAAAAATGACGAGTTGATTGGAAAAACATTAAAAGTCATCATTGACAGAAAAGAAGGCGAATACTTTATTGGCCGTACAGAATTTGATTCTCCTGAAGTTGATAATGAAGTACTGATTCCTGATACTTCTATTAAAAATTTGCCAGGTCAGTTTAAGAATGTAAAAATAACCTCTGCCGAAGCTTTCGACCTCTTTGGTAAATTTGCCTGAACAAAGAAGGCTTAATTAAAAAACTTCTCACTTCTTACAGTGATACAATTCTGAAAATTCTTAAACGAATTCAAATTCTATTTTTTATTTCCCGCCGGCAGTACATCAATATTCATTGCAAGAATAAATTGTGCTCTTCTGACATTTGTACTTACATAAACCTGCCTCAATATTGATCCTGTTTCATCTTTTGAATCAAACAAAACATCAATCTCAGCTTTTTCACCAGGTGCGATTGAAGTCTTAGAAGCTGTTGGAGTTAAACAATCACAACTTGGAATAACTTCAGAAATCTTTAAAACACTATCGCCGGTATTACGAAAGCTAAACACAATTGGAACAACTTCCCCTTTAACAACTTTCAGATCGCGAACCGTATCAGTAAAAATAATTGTCGGGCCATGCACTGTAGCCTTTGCATTTACTTCAATGGTATCAATAATTCTAAACTCTGTTTGATCGTTTTTCGCACCCGCTTTGGTTTTTACTTGCTTATTGCTGTCATTGTATTTTGCACCAACAGAACATTGAACCATTAAAAGGATAGAAACAACAAACAATAAAAGAAAAGTGACATTTTTCATAACATTTTTTTAAGTACACAAAATTAATAAGAATCCGCCTTAAATTCACAAAGTATTTTCAAATTAAAAAATATTGAAAGAAAGATTCAGTGAAAGTCCTGAAAAGATTTAATGAGGTTTACCCAAATTAAATAACAGGCCACACGATAGGTATAAAGTTTTTCCTGACTGATGTCCTACCGGGAAAATATAGCCATAGCCACCTTCAAAAATAAAATTTATTCTATCGCTAACCCTCCCCTGCGCACCCAAATTTAATAATGCAACAGATGCGTCAGATGGAGCGACTGTATCATTTGAAGAAGAGCTGCTACTGAAAATAGCATTACCAGCAAAGCCTTTCACATAACCTATTCTGAAAGATCCATAATAGTTCCAGGTTTTATCTTTTCTAAGCGTACCGCAGGTTATCCCAATATCAGAGTTTAAACTTTTCCCGTTTGAATCGTCGGCTGCCCCTACTCCACCTTCCAACCTGAAATGAGGAAATAATTGATAGCGGGCAGCAATTTTTGTTGTGAATGTATATTTATCCGAATATGACACACCAAGTGCATCCATACCGAGATCCCATTTATCACTCAGACCATATTTATATCTACCAAACCAACCCTGTCCCGGCGTATGTCCATCATGGAATAAAGTTGCTCCGGTACCTAATGCTAATGCTGCATCAGAAGTGCCTCTGGAAGTAGTTTGCGGCCCGCCATAAGTCATCATTGGCCCTGGTGGTGCATAAATTACACAAGACTGCAAAAAAACAATTAACATAGCCATTTCTAAAAGTCTTAATGAAGAATAAAATTTCATGATCTTATATTCTAGTACTTGATTTGAACTATGTTTAATTATTGCATTTTCCTTGCTGCCCTTTAATCAAAAAACAAATCTGAAAATTAAATCATGGGTGGAAGAAATGGTGACATATTTTTTTCTTAAAAGCTACTGATTTCAGCGAACCTGAATTTGAATAAAAAGTTGCTCTCAGTTTTTTCCCCGCGGGCAGTTCGCAAACAGTTCCAAATTGGCTGATGAGAATATTTGACTGAGTTTTCACCTTGTCATTATAAATCAGGCTGACCTTTGCATATTCAGGAATACGATAATAAAAGCCATGAGATTTTGCTGTAATATTCTGCTTTGCTTTTTCAAAAGTTGCAATTTGTTTGGTGCTTCCAAAGCGTTCAATACGCAGGTAAACACTTTCACCAACATAGTTCGATGTGTCAACAATGCCATCTTTGGCTGACAACCTGAACAGCGGCAGGTAAATTATATTTTCAGTGTTTGAAGGCACATAAGTGAAAGAATATTTCAACTGGTGAGTAACGGTTTTCCCAATAAAAAGGCTGAGATATTCTTTCTCCATTTTACTTAACTGTTCATTCATGTATTCGATGCTTTCCTTACTATAGTTCACTTCTGAATAGCCTGTGAGAATATTAAACCGGCTCTCTTTTACCCTCATTATAAAATCAACAGCATCTTTCGCCTGCTCTTCCAAAGTCTTTTCACTAACTGTTTTCTTGAGAACTTTTTGTTCAAAACTAATAGTATCGAGATTTACTTTTTCAATAATTGTGTCAATTGTTTCTGCAAGGTTTGATTTGAATGATAACTGTGCAGGTAAATCAGCCAATTCATCCGAAGATTCATTTTTCAATGAGTCTGGTTTTAATAATGGCTTATTTATTCCAATATCATTGATGCTGCTAATGATTCCAGATTCCGACAATTTCAGAAAAACGGAATTACTTTTTTTGTTCCCTTTTGGAACCTGAACATAATAAAACTGATCAGGATCGGGAACAGGATATGACTTCAATTGAATATCACCAATACTGTAGAAAGTTGAATTCTCCGTAATCACATTGGATAGTCCAAGGTATTTCCTCGCATAACCTGAATAAGGTCCTTTGATCTTATAGGTTTTATTAACGGTGACTTCTACAGCAACAACTGTTTTTGGAAGTGAATAATAAATGCCTTCAGTTTTCGGAACAATAGCATTTGTTTCTATATGGCTTACTTTAATTGTAGAACAAGCGCAGAACGTGAGAACAATAAAAAAGGCTGCAAAAGCAAGGTATTTCAATTTCATAGAGTCTTTGTTTATTGCAAAAATAAGAAAACTACTTAAACAGTCAATTACTTCGTGTCATTTATTTCATGTCATTTGTATCACGTCATTTATTTCATGTCATTAATTGTCAATAAAAAATTCAATGACTATTAATGACAACCAAGACTTTTAATGACTATTGACTTTATTCAGCATCAAGAAATTCTTCAGCATCTTCGTAGGCTTCGGCTTTTCTTCCCATAATTGGCAGTATCTTTCCTGTGATAAGTCCAGAAACAAAAGCAATGACAATTGTAAGTCCAATTCCTTCCACTTGGCTTTGCATGTTGAGTCCATGTATTATTGGTAATGCAGCAAAACCGCCCATCAACCCGGGGAGTCCATGTAAATTTGTCACACCGCAGGTATCAATTAATTTCATCCATTTTTGCTGCCTTGATTGAATTACTGCAAAACCAAAAGTGGAAAGACCGCCTGCAAGAATACCAATTATTAAAGCAACAGAATGGCTCGCATTGGCGCATGTTGAGCCAATGGCAACACCACCGGCAAGAGCGGCATTGGCAATGTCTGCTATGCTAACCTTTTTACGAAGAGAAACAGAGAATAAATAAGTAGCCAATGTTGAACCTGCAAGTGCGATGATAACATTCACTACAGTATGTGGCATTTGTTCGGGAGTGACCAATGCAGCACAGAAACTCGGCCAAAAGATCCAAAGCATCATACTTCCAAGCATGGAATAACGATCGCTGGTAGCATCCGATTCAATGGTCTTTTCAAATTCCTGGTTGGTGGTCATCGTAAGTGCAACACCTAGTCCAAAAATGGCTCCAAAAGCATGAATAACTATTGAACCACCTGTATCCATTACCGTTCCTGCTGGAATTAACCCGAGACCGCCTCCGAGAATCACCCATTCATTAAACATGTAAAAAGGTATAAAGAGCAATCCCAATAAAATATACTGAGGCATTTTTAATCTTCCAAGCACTGCACCTGCAGCAATCAGCAAACTGGCGGCACCAAACTCAGCAAAGATCAACCTTTCAATTTCGCCCTCAGCAGTTCCAAACAGGCCCTGGGCTTTTGCAAAAATATAAAGTGGAAGAGCAGTACTTACAAGCAGAAACGTTGCAGTCAAAGCCGAACGCCCGTATTTTCTGACAAAGACCATTAAAAAGCCAAAGCCAATTAACAGCATTGCCATAATGTGAATGGCACGGTTGTAACGTTGATCATTCGTAACAGAAGCAGGTAAGGTTTTTGTAGTGACTTCCTGCGCAAATGTAAAAGCAGAATACATGATCATTAGCATTGTTGCAGCTATGATCCTGAAAATTTTAGTCGTTTTCATTTTAGCCTATTTTTAGTAATGGAATTTTTTGGCAAATATAAATTTATTTCCATTCAGATACGTGTTTTACTGAAAATAATACGTATTTTACTTATCATTCACTTAAAGCTTCATATCTTTGCTGATATTTGCTTTATAAATTATAGGAGATACAATGAACTTGAGCTTTTTCAGGAACCTATCCATTGCAACTAAACTTATCATCCTCTTTCTGTTAATGGGAATCGGCTCGACCATTATTGTCGGCGTGTATTCTTATTATTCAGCACGGAGTTCACTTATTGACCGGACTTTTGATCAACTTACTTCAATAAGGGTTGTCAAGAAAAACAGAATAGAGGATTTTTTTTCCGACAGGTATAAGGATATAAATCTGTACTCGCAAACCAGCGAAGTGAAAAAAATGTCAGCTTCAGTTGACAAATTACATTACGGTATTGGGCAATTTATCCCACCTCATGAGTATGATCAGTTTTTAAACCTTTATGTGAAAGCATACGGATACTATGATAAATTTATCGTAACAGACACATCCAACAATATTATCTACACTTCAGGTACAGCAACAGATTCGTTGCATTTTGACAACTTATTAAAACCTGAATTTTCGTGTATCAGGATACTGCTTGATTCGGCGACAAAAAAGGAGAACACGGTCTTTCTAGATTTCAAAAAAGATTCTTTCAATCTTAATAAGGCTTCATATTATTTATCGTCGCCCATTTTGAATAATAATAAAAGAACTGTCGGCTACATTTCGCTTATCGTTTCGACCAAAGCCATCAATAATATTATGCTTGAAAACAGCAGCGAAAACGGGCTTGGAGAAACCGGCGAATCATACCTGGTGGGAAGAGACTACTACATGAGAAGTGATTCACGATTTATTCCAAAATCATTGATGAAACAAATTGTGAAAACAACAGCATCATTGAATGCAATCGGCGGAAAACAGGGCATTGAAATTATTAATGATTATCGAAACATCCCTGTTTTGAGTTCCTACAGTCAGCTTAATTCACATGGCATAAAATGGGTGATCATTGCAGAAATTGACCTGAAGGAAGCTATGATACCTGTAGTAAAAATCAGGAATGATATTTTATTTCTAAGTGCTTTCCTTGTAATTTTTATTTTGGGATTGACTTATGTTATTGCAAAAACAATTTCGCAGCCAATTATCCGGTTGAAAAATGCATCCATAAAAATTGGTGAAGGTAATTTCAACACCGAGGTTGAAGTTTCGGGCAAGGATGAGATTGGCGCATTGTCGGAATCATTCAACTCGATGACGGCAAAACTTAAATCAACCACTGATCAGTTGCATGAAAGAGAAGAACGTTTAATGCACTTTTACGAAGCCACTGTTGACGGGATAATTTTGTTTGAAAACGGGAAACCTTTGCTTGTGAATCATGCTCTTTCAAGGCTTACCGGCTTTACTGAAGAAGAATTAATGGGTAAAGAAATCCGGGAAATTATTGCATCAATCAGCGAGAAAACAATCGTCAAAGACCACATGAATATTCATGCGTTTGAGGCGTGGTGTTTTTCGAAAAGCGGGAAGAAATTTCCTGTTGAAGTTCAGCAGGGATCGGTAGAATATAAGGGAAGGAAAATTCATGCGACAGTTTTGCGTGACATTTCGAGACGAAAAGAAATTGAACAAGCGCTGAAAGAAGAACGCGAAAAAAGACTTTCTGCAATTATTGACGGGCAGGAAATGGAGAGGCAGCGTATGTCGCGCGAGTTGCATGACGGCCTTGGACAATTCCTGATCGCCATTAAGCTTAAACTGGAGCATATCATTAATGTGCCACAGGAAAACAAGGAATCGCTGCTTGAAGTGCAGGAGATGTTTAATACCACGATTGATGAAATCAGAAAGATCTCGGATAACCTGATGCCATCCATTCTTAAAGAATTCGGGCTTGAAACTGCCTTGCGAAATCTTTGCAAAATGTTTTCGAAGACACAGGGATTGACTGTCAGTTTTGAATCGCTATCATTGAAATCGGTGCCTGACGAGAGAAAGAGCACGTACCTTTACCGCATTGCACAGGAAGCAATCAACAACGTAATCAAACATTCGGAAGCCACAGAAGCGTTGATACAACTGATGGAACTTGGAAAACAAATTGTACTTATTGTTGAAGATAACGGAAAAGGTTTTAATTTTGGGCAGGATTTCCGCAGCATGGGAAATGGCATTTACAACATGAGAGAAAGAACAAGTATTATGGGAGGATCATTTGAGTTAAACAGCCATGAAGGTGCAGGAACCACAATAACAGTAAAAATTCCTTCGCATGAATAAGAAACAAATAGGGATATTTCTTGTGGACGACCACCAGATTGTTCGCGATGGCATCAGGGCTTTATTGCAGGATGTCCCTGAAATGGTCATATCCGGTGAGGCTTCGAACGGAAAAGAATTATTAGAGCGAATTTCAAAATCGCCGACGGATATTATACTAATGGACATTTCGCTTCCTGATATTTCGGGTATAGAACTAACAAAGCATATCTGCAAAAACTATCCCGAAATAAAAGTCCTGATATTGTCAATGTACACGCAGGAAGATTTTATCCTGAATGCCATCACTGCAGGGGCTAAAGGATATCTTCCGAAAAACACAACAAGACAGGAATTGCTTAAGGCAATCATACACATTCATGACGGCGAAGAATATTACAGCAACTCGGTTTCGAAGATCATACTTGATAATTACATTTCGAATGTGCGCAAACCAAAAGAGATTGAACCGGTGAGAGACAAAGAAGATGATGTGCTTTCGGCAAGAGAAAAACAGATATTGCAAATGGTGGTTGAGGGACACACGAACCAGGAGATAGCCGACAAGCTGTTTATAAGCATACGCACGGTTGAATCACACAAAAACCATATCATGTTAAAGCTGGGGATGAAAAGCACTGTGGACCTTATCAAATACGCACTGAGGAATAAGATTGTGAGGATTTGAGGAGTTTGAAAGACTTGAAGGGATTGGAGGATTTTATAAAGATACTACTGACACACTTCTCTGAACACTCCCCTCTTAAATGATAATCCATCTCTCCTTCTAACGCAGCATTCACCATGGCTTGAAGCATATCTGTAAAAATCCCTCCAT
>CAISZK010000324.1 GCA_903889915.1 uncultured Bacteroidota bacterium | reverse complement strand
TGAAATAAGAACCAAGCTCCAAATCTCAAACCCCAAGCCTCAAGCCCCAAAGAAACCCCACGCACTGCACCCCCTTTGAATTTAAAATTTGAGTCCACTCCGATAAGTCCTTTTCACCACAAAAACACGAAAACACCAAATTCTACGAAATTGTATTTTATTAAAAACTTGCATTTTGTGTTTTTTTGTGTATTTGTGTTTTAGTGGTAATTTTCACATTATTACTTTTCGGAGTAAACTCAAATTTGGAATTTGGAAAATAGCTGAAAAAAATAAAAAATTTCAACAACAGTGCCGAATCGTATTTTATTAATGAATGCCTTTTATAAACGGGAAAGAATCTTTATTATTTCTTCTTTAAGTATTGGAATATCCTGTTGAATAGTATCCCATAATACCTCAATGTCAACACCCATGTAGTGATGTATCAGTTTATCCCTAATGCCTGCAACATCTTTCCATTCGATCTGAACATAATTTTCTGTTATCCCAGCAGACAATCTTTTTGTTGCTTCACCAATAATTTCAAACTGACGAATCACAGCATCCTGAACCAGATGATTTGAAAAAAAAATATCGCTTGTAAAATCAGTTGTATATTCTTCAATTCTTTCAACTGCCTGCAAAATATGCTGCAAATAAATTTCATCCTCTTTCATGCTGTATAAATTGTCATTGCTTCATTTTTTATTTTATCAATTAAAAAAGGGCTGATAGCCTTTTCGGTGAGAAGATCAATTTTCAAACCTGTCTTTACCGAAAGTTCCCTTTCAATTTTAATAAGCTTCAGCAATGAAGGGTGATTGGAAAACACAACCAATAAATCAAGATCGCTATCCGGTGTTTCAGTCCCTTTACTTCTTGAGCCAAAAACACTTATTTTTTTTGCCCCATTTTGCGATAGGTAATCAACCACCAGGTTTATAAGTTGCTTTTCCATAATAATTGCGCTCTATTGATTTGCAAAATTAAGTAAAAAACTATCAGTGGTAGCAACATTTTAAAGTAAAGCCATGTTGGAATTTGGGACTTGGGACTTTTTTTCTTCCTAACTTTGCCCCATGGCAGATGTGCACAACAAAGCAACCCGCAGCTACAACATGAGCCGCATCAAAGCAAAGGATACCAAACCTGAGATGATAGTGCGGCGTTTTCTTTTTGCGAATGGACTCCGTTATAAATTGCATGATAAAAAACTTCCCGGCAAACCTGATATCGTGTTGCCAAAATACAAAACTGTAATTTTTGTTCATGGTTGTTTCTGGCATGGACATAAGGATTGCAAATATTTTGTAGTGCCGAAAACACGCACTGAATGGTGGCTTGACAAAATAAATGGCAATAAAGAAAACGACAGAAAAAAAACAAAGCTCCTTAAACAGGCGGGTTGGAAAGTGATTGTTATTTATGGATGCAAACTAAAAAAAACACTCCTCAACAAAACACTAAATAAATTACTCCTTGCAGTTAAGAGCAATTAAGATCTTCTGATTTATAAACCTCCATTATGAATGCCTTTCAAATCCCATGAAAGGCATTCTTTTTAACTGTTCCCATTTTGTTAGTAATATTCCCACGATGTAGACAATAGTCCGTTGTACAGAAGTAAACATAAACTCAATTTTGTAACATGAATGTAAAGATTTGGTTTGGCGAAAAAGTGAGAAAACTCCGCCTCGAAAAAGGATTATCACAGGAAAAACTTGCTCTCCTTGCAGAGATAGACAGAACTTATATGCCCGGCATTGAAAAGGGTGAAAGAAATGTTTCAATAACAGTAATTGAAAAAATAATAAAGGCTCTTAACACAGATTTTGAGACGTTTTTTAACGGCTATAAAATAAAACAATAAGCAGTACAATTTGTAAATGTTGGGAATGAGGATAATTTGAAATGCCAAAAAAAGAAATCAAGATAAAGGAAGAAATAACTTTTGCAGAAGTCTGTGGTCAGGTTTATAAAATAAGAATTATTGAAGCTGATAATAATGATAAGGCATCTTTTACTCATTATGTCCATAATTATAAAAACACTGCTTCGAAAATTTACAAGAAAGATGCACTTTCATATTTACAACGGGCATTAATAATTAAATATCCCGAAAATGAAATTACCTCAAAAGTTGCTGAAGATGCTTTACAATACTTGCTATTCAATTATAAAGAAAACATCCCATTTCCTGAACCTCAAAACCCAAAATTCACATTTATTGACTTATTTGCAGGAATAGGAGGAATTCGATTAGCTTATCAAAATTTAGGCGGAAAATGTGTCTTTACAAGTGAGTGGGACAACTATTCTAAAAAAACATATGAAGCTAATTTTGGAGAGGTTCCGTTTGGAGATATTACTAAAATTAGTGAAAAAAATATTCCAGATCATGATATTTTACTTGGAGGTTTTCCTTGTCAGCCATTCTCTATTGCTGGAGTTTCAAAGAAAAATGCTTTAGGAAGGGCTCATGGCTTTTTAGATGAAACACAAGGAACACTATTTTTTGATATTGCAAGAATTATTGCCTATAAAAAGCCAAAGGCTTTTATGCTTGAAAATGTAAAAAATCTTGTTTCACATGATAAAGGAAAAACATTCAAAGTTATTACCAAAACTCTAAAGGAATTGGGTTATTCTATACATTATCGGATTGTAGATGGTAAACATTTTGTACCACAACACAGAGAAAGAATATTAATCGTTGGATTCAGAGAAGCTATTTTTCAAGGAAAAGAAAAATTCAATTTCCCTGAGTTACCTGAACCGATATTTAAAATTAAAGATATTCTAGAGTCTATACCTGAAAAGAAATATACTCTTACTGATCACCTATGGGAATACTTACAGGAATATGCTAAAAAGCATAAAGCAAAGGGAAATGGATTTGGATTTGGACTTACAGATCTAAATGGAATATCAAGAACTTTAAGTGCCAGATATTATAAGGACGGAGCAGAAATATTAATCCCACAAAAGAATAGAAATCCCAGGAGATTGACACCAAGAGAATGTGCAAGATTACAAGGATATCCTGACAACTTTTTAATTCCTGTTTCAGATACTCAGGCATACAGGCAATTTGGTAATTCAGTAGTTATGCCATTGATGCAAGCAGTGGGTGAAAATATTATTCATGAAATAATAAAAATCAATGAACCTAGAAAATCTCAAGTCGCTATTTCTTGATAACGGTTGTGATAAAATTTTTATCAAGAAACTATCACCTAATGACAATTCGAAGAATCAAGTTTATTTTGGTGGCAGTTTCGAAATTTTAAACATCTTACCTATTTCAGAAATTAAAAATGAAGAGGCTGGAGATTGGAATAAAGAGAGATTTAAAGCTACAATAAAATTTTCATGGATTGATGAAGACTCCCATTTATATCCTGCTCCGAATGCACAACTCATTTTATATCCCAAATACCCTGAAGTAAGATTTTCTGGCTTCCTTGCTAAATGTCAGAAACCGCCATCTGATTTAATGACACAAAGGCTCGCAAACAGACTTTTATTTTTTGCTGTTTCCTCTAATGGGGTAGTATTAGGATTTGTAGCTGGACCAAATTCTGAAATTTCAAATGAATTTGAATCAATACAATCTGTTTCCGAGCATGGTGTTTTCAAAGTAATAGAATTACCACAAATTGTAAACAGTAGAAATAAGTTATTGGAAGAATTACTTCGAATTCATCAACTAGGTTGGATAAAATCAAAACGCCTTGATGGTCGTGGTAATATTTTACCTTGCGAAGCACCAAATTGTGGAGGTTATACTTTAGAAGCTGAATTAGGAATTACTCCAAATGGTTATTCAGAACCTGATTATTTGGGCTGGGAGATAAAACAATTTGGTGTTGCAAATTTTGAACATATCAACTCTGCTATAATCACATTAATGACTCCCGAGCCAACTGATGGAATATATAAAACAGAAGGCACCGAATCCTTTATTAGAAAATATGGTTATACTGATAGAACTGGCAGAGAAGATAGATTAAATTTTGGAGGTATTCATAAGACAGGTTTTCGGCATCCTTTAACTAATTTACAAATACAATTAATCGGTTTTGATGTCGACAGTGGAAAAATAAGAAATACAAATGGACGGATTGCATTAGTTGATAATAATAGTATTGAAGCAGCTTCATGGAGTTTCTCATCTCTTCTTTTACACTGGAATAGGAAACATAATAAAGCATGCTACATTCCATCATTATCATTAGTTGAAAATTTACGACAGTATAAATATGGACATAAAATAATTCTTGGAATGGGAACCGATTTTCAACTTTTCCTTGGACAAATGGCATTGGGAAATATTTATTATGACCCGGGAATAAAGATGGAAAATGTTTCAAAAAAACCAAAAATTAAAAAACGCAGTCAATTCCGCATTAAATCTCAAAATCTTTCAAATCTTTACAGGGCAAATGAAATTGTAGACATTACAATTTGATTTTGCAATCATGATATTAAACAGATAGCACCTGTCATCAAGTTCGTATTCTGTTTCCCTACGAATTTATTATTTCTTTCCTTCTTTGAATAATTTTCATCCTTTTGAATTCTTCATCAAAATGCCATTCCCCCTCATTCCAATTCCTCAACAATTTCCCCTCCATCTCAAACCCGATTCCCTCTTCCCCAATAATTTCTTTTATCCCCGAAATGTCTTTGATATAATTATTGCACAACACCAAAGTCATTAGGTTTTTCAATTGGGACAGGGGCTTCACATCAACAATTTCATTTTTTGAAGATGCCGGGTATTCCGGTTTTTTCATTACACAGACATCGAGTTACACACAGGTTTCGCATAGATGCAATTCCCGTTAAGTTATAATCTGTTTGTTTGAACCGAAAAAAAATTGGCTAATACTTAACTCATGTTTTCATAATCCGTTCGCCTCTTTTTTCCTATGCCCCTGCATTTGGTTTTTATTTCAAAAGAAATTATTAATTTTACGGCAAAAAAGTCTTTCACTTAAAATGTAAAATCTATGTCAAACGAAAAACATGAATTGACTACCTACATTGACCAAATGGACGGGGTATATGTGTTGTGGGGAAGTTCACCATTCAACGAACCCGGAAGTTTTGAACAAAAAATGTATTCCAACTTCAGCCTGTTAAAAAAAAATCTTACCCTTGAATTTTTCATTGAATACATCTGCCCGGACCATGCTGACATGATGTTTAACATTACAGTAAAGATGAAAAAGAATCTGGATTTTTATAAAAACGAAAAGTTTGTAGAGAATTTGATGGCTGAAATTTATAACATTTCTTTTAACGCATTTATGACTTCCTGCGAAAATGCCAAAATTGCCCCACCCCCGGTGGAACCGGATGAAAGCTTTGCCCCATCCCTCGCATCACAGGTGAAGAAAGAAATCCCCTCTTACATTAATAAATGGAATGCTATGCGTACATTACTTGAAGGTACTGTATTTGAAATACCGGAGTCGGACGGCAGGGGTATTTTGCTGCAGGTAACCGCGCACATTCTGGATATGATATTTCTTAACTCTCCTGCCACCGACAGGATGCATAACCGCAGTGTACTTGAAAAAAACACAGGTATGACTTTCAGCGAATTTCTGATGATGCGGAAACTTTGCATTACAGATACAAGAGGGCGTATAGGTTTCAGCCCCCTTGAATCAATAAGGCTTTTTCAATTGCTTGATTGCACTGCACAGGTCCTGACCGGTAAGATATACGATAAAATAGTGAAGGAAATGGAACCGGGGGGATGGGTGGACGAATACCGGAAAAAATACCTGCATGAGGTGGAAGTATTCAATGAAATGTGGAGATCGAAATTAAATGGCTTCTTTGAAAAACCATTACCCTCCCTGGTTCCTTATTACGACTGGGACAAGGATCTGAGATAATGCAGAAGAGGTAAAGTCCTGAAAGGACGGTTCCGGAATTTCGGGATTAGTATTAATAATCTGCTAAACCCAAAAGTCCTGAAAGGACGATGTATCCTAACATAGGGCGCAGCCCTATGAGATACACGAAAGGGCGCAGCCCTATGAGATACACGATCATCACCCATAGCGCAGCCCTATGGATACTTGATCCTAACCCCATGGCGCAGCCCTATGAGATACTCGATCATCACCCATGGCACAGCCCTATAGGATAACGATCATCACCCCAGGCGCAGCCCTATGAAGAACACTAATACTATATAATATGGGACAATCACTCGTAAAAAACTACCTCCACATCGTGTTCAGCACGAAGTACAGACAGGAACTCATACATGAACCGGTGGAAAAAGAACTCTATGCTTATCTGGGTAGCGTATGTAACACTATGGAATGTCAGCCTATAAAAATAGGCGGCTATACTGACCATATCCACATACTGTGTATGCTGTCGAAAAAAGTAGCATTAATGAATCTCGTGGAAAAGGTGAAATCTCATTCATCAAAATGGATAAAAACCATGGGAGAGGAATATAAAAACTTCTACTGGCAGGATGGATACGGCGGCTTTTCAGTGAATCCTGCTGAAGTGGATGTGGTAATTAATTATATAGCCGGGCAAAAGGAGCATCATTCTAAGAAGTCATTCCAGACCGAGTACAGGGCGTTTTTGAAGAAGTATAAAGTGGAATATGACGAGAAGTATGTGTGGGACTAGGGGGGGGGAAGGATGATTATATTATCCATAGGGCTGCACCCTATGGTAGGATACAGCACCCTTTCAGGGCTAAGGCGTTGCCAGAGGTGATAGCATGTTCGCAGGACTTCGCCATGAGTTAGGATACGCGGGGTCTTAGATCACAGGACTTCGCCCTGTGTTAATATACATCGTCCTTTCAGGACTTTTCCAATCTCTTAAAAATCTGCCAAATATAAGCACGTATTAAAAGTTCTTTCTGGAAATAGGACAAATATTAACACATTACCGTACAGTACACACATATTACCGTACAGTACACACACTTTACCGTACAGTAATGACACAATTACGTACAGTACACTCACTTTTTCGTACAGTACACTCACTTTACCGTACGGTATTGACACAAATACGTACAGTACACTCACTGTTTCGTACAGTACACACACTTTACTGTACGGAATTGACACAAATACGTACGGTACACTCACTGTTTCGTACAGTACACACACTTTACCGTACAGTATTGACACAAATACGTACGGTACACTCACTATACTGTACGGTATTGACACTGTACCGTACGTAATTTTTATCTTTTGTTAATGATTTCCTTTTAAAAAATCAGGGGCCGGTTCACGTTTTAATAAAAAAAGGAAGAAGGATCTTGTAAAAGACCCTTCTTCCTTAATTTTAGATTCTTCCGGTTTCTTAATTTCTTAAGTTACTTTAAAGAATGATCTGATCTGCATATTCCCAATCAGTATAACCTGACAAAAGCAGGCAGCGATGACGGAAATAGTAATGTGTACCTGGTCTTAAACCTGCAAGTTTGACTTTGTCTTTTGAAGTTGAAGCAATTGGAGCAACGTTCCAGGACAGTGGATCACTTGGATCAAGACTTTGACCCCAATCATGCGATTTTACCCCGCTACTGCTAGTTCCAATTAATTCACAACATCCGGAAGTCAGCTGTTTTACTTTCATTTTGTTCTTTTGCCTGATCGGCATTTTTTTAATATACATAAGGGCAGAAAGGGCAATAGTTTCGGCATTCGTTGGATTCAAATTGCAGACACCTTGTACGTGGAGTCTTAAATTCCTTAAAAGATCAATAAGGGTGGTTTTTGCAGTATCACGATCGGCCACAGCGCCAATAGTTCTTTGCTTAGCCAGATTTTGTTTTGTCTGCAAATTTGAAATTGCTGTAGTAATAGCCAACATTGTGGGTGAAGGTGTAGGAAGCCAGCTGCTGGCGGTAACTGCAGCTACAATTTCTGTTCCACGAACAATAAGTTTATCAACAGAACGGGGAAGGTTAAGTGCAACTGTTGTGCGGCGCACTATCTGAATAGGTGTGCTGTTAACTGTCATAAAGAACATGGTCTGTTTTTTCCACAGGTACCATTCTTTCGAAAGTTGTTTTCTCTTTTCTTTTCTTTGTTTTTTGGCATATCCATTATACTTTTTCATGATTTCTAAAATTTAAAGTTTAACTGTTTTATTGAATAATTGCTGAATTTTTTAAATGTCATTTATTTTGCGTCATTTGATACGCGTCATTTGCTTTGTGTCATTTGCATCACGTCATTTATTTCTCTTCTTTATTTACCATGACTGACAGCGAATGATCATTAATGACAAGCAATGACTATGAATGGCCATTAATGATCATGTATGACAACTTTCCCGGTCATGGAGGGTGTATGGATTTCAGGTCATTTATATGGATCATTCTGCAAACAGAATGGATTGTGCATTTCTTTAATTGAGGGTTTACGATCATTGGCCTGCAATTTACGAAGAAGTGAGTTGATGATGCAAAGCCTGCTGTCACTATCAAAAGAAACCTTCTTAAGAACTCCTTATAAAAGCAATATGTTTTGTGAATGGTCATGATCTTTAGATCTTTTTTTCATCAGTTATTCATTGCCTGATCGTATCAGTTTATTTCTTCAAAAAAAAATAGGGAGGCAGGCTTTTTACTATCTCATTCTGTTGGGTAGGATGATCGTTCAGTATCTCCTGTATTGAACAGTTCAACTTAACCAGAAGTTTTCTCAGTTGCTTTTCCCTTATACATTTATCATGTACGGAAGCAGGTGTCGCATTTCCTATCCTTAAATTTGCAATTGCCATGTCATCGTTGGCGGCCCTGATGACTTCCAGTTCAAACAGGATAGACTGAAACCAGTTATTTGCGTTGAGCATAGCGGTTATGACATACACGGCATTTATCAGTTGTGCAGTGTTGCGGGGCAGGTTGAGCATT
>CAISZK010000323.1 GCA_903889915.1 uncultured Bacteroidota bacterium | reverse complement strand
TACTGCTTATCCGCTTCGCTCATGTAGCTACAACTATTTATTTATCAAATCTTTAAGTGAGGTATGAGATGCCAATGACGCTTGCTGTACAAGTCTAAAGAACAATTTTCCTCTATGGGTTGATAGCTTTCTATTGAAGCGAAAAGCAAATTCATCCAAGTAAAACTCCAAGTGCTTTGATGATATATTGCCTTGGTGAGTGCCATTTATCCATCGTTTCAAAAGGGAATTAACCATATGTACATGAGGTAATAATTCATGAGCTTCTTGACCGCTTCCAAGTATAACCTTTTTTACATGGTTATAATTTTCAGAACCTGATAATGGGGCATACCCACTCCACCCATCTGTTATGACAGTGCTTCCATACACAATATTATCTTCAATAAAATCCGTTAAGTTATCACTCGTTGCTTCTTTAATACATTTGAACCGAACTCGTCCAATTTGCTTTCCCAAACATTCTGTCGCAACAACAACAAGAGTCTTTTCTAAGCTACCTCTGCCTGTTTTACCCTTTCCATCTTCTTTTTCTCCAGATTCCCGACCGCCAATAAATGTTTCATCTACTTCTACGTTTCCAATTAATTTTTCACGGTTAGGTCGAACCATAGCTCGTCTTAACTTATGCAACCATGCCCAAGCTGTTTCGTAGCTTCCAAACCCCATAAAATCCTTAAAATTACTGGCACTAATACCAGTCTTTTGTGCCGCAATCCACCATATAACATGAAACCAAAGTAATAGCGGCTTTCTTGTACCATGAAAAATAGTTCCTGCTGTAACTGATATTTGATGTCCACAATTATTGCATTCAGCTAATTTTCTATTGTTAAGGTAATATTTTTTACAATTACATTTAGGGCAATTAAAGCCATTTGTCCAACGTAAGGCAAATAGGTAATTCCAGCAATCATCATCTGTTTGAAACCTTAATAAAAATTCTTGAAAATTCTTCGGATAATCCTCAATTTGCATTTAATATTTTTTTAGTTCAAAGTTACAATAATATTTCAACATGAGCGAAGCGGATAAGCAGTTTCTTTTAAATAGTGGCTATACGATAAAAGGTGTCATAATTGAAAAAAATGCCGAAAAAATAAAAGTTCGTAATATCAATAATGAAGTTTTAGAATATAAAGTTTCTGATGTTAAGGAAATTATAAAGAAAAAAGAGAAGAAACAACATCCTTTTAAGTTTTCTCTTTCTATTTCTGGTGGCGTACCATCACTTCAAATTAAAACCAAAGACTACTATGGAATATCCAACTATGAAAATGTTAGTGATGCTAAAATTAAAGCAGAAGGTGTTGGCAGTAATTTTAATTTTCTTATTGATTTTCAAGTTTATAAAAATTTCTCCATTGAAACAGGCATTAATTATTATAATTTACATAAACAATTTACAGTGCCAGAATTTGAATTGAGAACAATTTCAATGAGTAATATAACAATTCCCCTGTTATTTAAATATAAACATAAAATTATTGAAAATATAAACGTAGAGGTATTTGTTGGTCCTGGATATTATTTATACACAGATGTTGGAGAAAAAGATTTAATTTATGAGAGTGCAGATTTTAAATCATTTAATCTTAACTATGGAGCCTTGACAGAATATAGAAAAAATAAATTTGGAGCATTTGT
>CAISZK010000322.1 GCA_903889915.1 uncultured Bacteroidota bacterium | reverse complement strand
GATTGGTCTAAAGCCTCTATTGAATTACCGCAGCCCAAGGCCGTTCTCAACATGCGCGTTGATTATGAGGTGCTAGAATTTTTCCGCAATCAGGGGAAGGGCTATCAGACAAAGATCAACGCCGTGTTGCGTTCTTATGTCGATCAACGAATGCACCATGACAGGGGATAACGGCTAATCATCCGCATTTAGGCCCTGAAACAATCCATCCAAAGAAGCGGCTGTAGTGACTTCTCCACTGCGGACGGCTTTAATGGCCTCAATCGTTTCTGCATTGGGGATAAGCAGCTCAAAAGGCAATGCCTTTTCAGCAACAACCCGTTTCAACATAAGCCTTACGGCATCGGACACGGAAAGCCCTATGGAAGCCAGTATAGCGGAAGCCTCGGCCTTCGTTGCGGCGTCAATCCTTGCCCTGACCACTGAATTTTCAATCATATCAACACCCCCCTTTTGTGGCTACAATGTAGCGCAATAAAGGACAAAATGCCGTTAGTTTTTTGGGGTGGCAGGGCAGGGGCGGGATCTCAGATCGCCCATACAGCGAACCTGAACCTTCCCCTCAATCCTGAGCAGCTTCGCCACGTTTTAGAGGAACACCTCAAAACGCTTCAGTTGCTTCGAGACGTAAGGAAATAGTAACAAAAACGCCTGACTGTTTTACTCCTCAAAGACCACGGTTGCTCAAAAATTCTTTCTCGTTTTTCTCTCGAATGAATTTCTGAATTTCCTCTTCTACATCGTTGATGATTGTATCCATAACTATGTTTTGAATGTCTTCCTCGGAACGGCTTTTTTCATCTATGATTGAAATGATATCTAAAACAGGAATATCGGGGTATATGTTTTCAATTATTTCCTCGATGTTAGGAAGGACGTGAATGTTTTGTTGTATCAGGTCATCAATTCTATCCGGAAGTATAAGCAGAATAGGGTTGTAGACATTTTTGATGAAATTTTTGCAAGCATCATTATCAGGAATCTGAAAAATAAAATCGTCAAGATGGGAATTGGTAATCAATTTGTTTTTGATTTTCCATCCCTCGTTTAAGTTTGTCATAAAAAGTAATCGTTTATAACTAAGTTATGTAATTCGTTATTCCGTAAAATTTATAAAAAAACTGTATTTCTCGCATGTATTTGCTTGGTATTATTGGATAAAATGAATTTTTTTCGCGAGCTCTACGCCGCCGAAAGCCCGCAGCCCCTTGATTTTCTTAGATGTTGAAAAGGTAAGCTCTGCTTTCTTTAAAAGCCGGAGGATGTTCATTTTATCCGACTTTATCGAATTGGTCAAAAGCCGACTATAAAGTTCGGAACCGAAAAATACGGATGGTCACTAATGGTACACATAATAAGGAGCCCCCAGATTATTGAAAACGATATACCGACGTAGATCGGAATTCGGCTCACGGAATAGCGGTGAAGCACCAGCTTTTTTATAAAAGTGCAGTAGTCCCCATTCATGATATTTTCAACTGTACTCTTGTACAGAGATTTATTGCCGTGGAATAATAGCTGCTCTGGTTTGATTTTATCATCGATGACTAACTTTCTTGTCTCGTATTCGTATTCTGCCAGTTTTTTCTCCCAGTAATTTTGCCAGAATTTTGCGCCGCTTGCCATCCCGACCTGAAACAAGGAAACAACAAACCCAGCGACGCACACCATGAAGCTGACAACTGGCTTTGTGTGGCCTGATTGCACAAGACCAGCGAACAACACTCCTTGGAAAACCATTAAAAAACTGTTTCGTTGGGTAAGCTGTTCAATTTCGAAATTGCGCATTCGCAATGCGACTTTAAAGTTATCGATCGGGGACGCTTTGCTGTTTTCTTTGTCACACATTGATCCGCTCTATAAGGAAAAGTTTGTCAAAATCATTTATAGTAATTGGGAAAACTAACAAAATAATACGCACTTCTAACTAGTTTTTTTCAACAATGCTAACGCAGAGTGTTTCTTTCTTCTATCAGTAAGCCAGTACAAAAGTGGCATAGTGTTCGATCTTCTAATCGAAAATAGAATGATTTACCGCCATAACTTCTCAAACCTTGCCGGATTTGACGCCGTATAAATAACGGTGTGCTGTATGTTCCGGTGTCCAAGATAGTCCTGAATGAGCCTTGTG
>CAISZK010000321.1 GCA_903889915.1 uncultured Bacteroidota bacterium | reverse complement strand
GAATTATTCAAACCCTACCGGAATTATTCAAACCCTACCGGAATTATTCAAACCCTACCGGAATTATTCAAACCCTACCGGAATTATTCAAACCCTACCCGGATTATTCAAACCCTACCGGATTTATTCAAACCCTACCGGAATTATTCAAACCCTACCCGGATTATTCAAACCCTACCGGAATTATTCAAACCCTTCCCTGATTATTCAAATACTTCCCAGATTATTCAAACCCTTCCGCAATATTTCAAACCCGTCCGGAATTATTCAAATGCTCTTTGAATAATTAAGTGACATCTTGAATTATTCCAAAACTTTTCAATCCCTCTCCTACTGCTCACTGCTTTTCATTTTTATTTACAAAGAAATGATTGCTTAAAACCTTTTTTTGACAGTAAAACTTACAGTGAAAAATGAAACTATTAGATAAAGGTACCGTTAATTGCTTAAAACATCAAAAAGTCAAATTTGCAACGCATTGATATTTAATAAAATCACTCCACCTATTTTTTTAACAACAAATGACATTAATTTTTTGTTAAAGTTAAAACATTATTTGTAAATTTGCATTGTATTAGGACATATTAATAGTTTTTTATGAAGATATGCGTTGAGACAATAATTTTTTTAAGTGTACTAATACTTTCAAAAACAAAGGTAAATTATCAAACGACAAATACGGCCGCGGCCACACGAAGATTATCATTGTCAATACAACTACAATTCCTTATTAAAGTGCAGTTGTTTTTTGAATATTGCGTAAATTTTTTGCATCAAATATTTCAATAACACAACATATTTTTATGACTGAAATTTCCACTCTAATTACCGAGAAAGAATTAAAAAAATGCCCAACCGGCATTGAAGGACTTGATGAATTAACCTATGGTGGCCTGCCACAGGGACGCCCCACACTCATTTGCGGAAACGCCGGTTGTGGAAAAACATTGATGTCAATGGAATTCATTGTCAATGGCGCTACCAAATTCAACGAACCGGGAGTTTATGTATCGTTTGAAGAGAAAAGCGAGGAACTTATTACAAACTTCAATTCGCTTGGTTTTGACCTTAAACACCTGGAAGAAACCAAAAAAATAAGCCTCGAATACATTTACATCGAACGCAGCGAGATTGAAGAAACCGGTGAGTATGATCTCGACGGGCTGTTTCTTATTATCGGAAATGCCATTGACACTATTGGTGCAAAGCGCATAGTGCTCGACACTGTGGAAGCTCTTTTTTCGGGCTTTACCAACGAAGCCATTCTACGTGCCGAGCTGCGCCGCCTGTTCCGTTTTCTAAAAGATAAAGGCGTTACAGCCATCATCACCGGCGAGCGTGGCGACAGGTACATGACCAAATACGGCCTCGAAGAATATGTGGCCGACTGTGTGATCATGCTCGATCATCGTGTGAATGATCAAATAGCTACACGCCGCCTGAAAATTATCAAATACCGCGGCTCCAAACACGGCACCAACGAATATCCTTTCCTGATTGACGAAAAGGGAATATCTGTGCTGCCCGTTACTTCGGTGGGACTGGATTATCAGGTTTCGTCGGACAGGATTAAAACCGGTGTTGAAGGTTTCGACCTTATGCTCGACAACAAAGGATATTTCAAAGGCAGCGCCATCCTTGTGTCAGGCGCGGCAGGCACAGGCAAAACCAGCATTTCAGGGCATTTTGTTGATTCATGCTGCAGCAAAGGAATGAAATGTTTGTACTTTGCCTTCGAGGAGCCACAAAACCAGATTATCCGCAATTTGAAAAATATTGGTTTGGATCTGAAAAAGTGGGTTGACAAAGATTTGTTGAAATTCTCCGCCAACAGACCTACCCACACAGGCATTGAAATGAACCTTGTGGGGATGCACAAAATCATCACTGAATTCAAACCCGAAATAATTGTTATTGATTGTGTGTCGAACCTGATAACCAGCGGCGCCTTGCTCGATGTGAAAGCCATGATGATAAGACTGCTCGACTTCGTAAAAATGAAACAGATCACCACCCTCATGACAGACCTATCAGTAATTGCCAACATCAACGATACCGAAATAGGCATCTCATCCATGACCGACACCTGGATAAGGCTGATAAACATGGAGAGAAACCATGAGCTTATCCGCACCGTCAACATCATCAAGTCGCGCGGGATGAATCATTCCAATGCAATAACAGAATTTGTGATCGGAGAAAATGGAATTAAATTGAAGGAAATGAATTCAACAAAGATTGGGTGGAAGACGGGGGAATAATGATAGTCATTAGTCATTAGTCATTGGTAAATCATAGGCAATAAGAGAATCAAGGCCGTAACATGACGTTTGTAGAACGTCAAATTATTGTAGTAAAAGCATTGACAGCAAAAACGGACGTTTGTAGAACGTCAAATTATTGTAGAAAAAACAAGCATTGACATCGGACGTTTGTAGAACGTCAAATTATTTTAAAAAAAATAAAACCAAAATATGAACAATACACCAGAAAACCCAGAAGGAACATACCTCCTTCGCCTGTACGTGTCGGGCAACACCACCAAATCAATCACTGCTTTTGCAAATCTTAAAAAGATTTGTGAAACACATCTGAAAGGCAAATACACCATCGAGGTTGTTGATTTATCCGTCAATCCTCAACTGGCCAAATCAGACCAGATCATAGCTTTGCCCACACTTGTGAAACAATTGCCGCCTCCATTA
The DNA here is from genome assembly GCA_903889915.1 of uncultured Bacteroidota bacterium. Lineage (GTDB taxonomy): Bacteria > Bacteroidota > Bacteroidia > Bacteroidales > CG2-30-32-10 > CAISZK01. The sequence goes on along the minus strand of CAISZK010000321.1, from coordinate 12,308 downwards.
AAAAAAATAATTGGCGACTTGTCAAACACCGAAAGGGTATTGGCTGGGTTGGATATTATTGAATTAAACTCTTTCGTTTAAAAATGAATTAATAAAAAAACAAATGACAATTCAGGAAACTCTTGAAGAAAGTATTAAAAGAAGCGAAAAAGGACATTATGTTTTAAGGCTTTTTGTTGCTGGTGTAACACCCAAATCATTAAAAGCCATTAAAAACGTAAAGAAATTATTGGATGATTATTGCCAGGACTGTGAACTTGAAATTATTGATATTTATCAAAATCCGATCATAGCCAAAGACGGGCATATTATTGCAGCGCCAACGCTGATAAAGGATTTCCCGCTACCGGTAAAGAAATTTATTGGCGATATGTCAGATGTCAACAAATTAATACTTGGACTTGACCTCAAGTCTAAGGAATAATTTAAATCATGCATCATTAAAGGTTCCATCCCGCCAGGGGTGAAGCCTTTTTTAGCCTAATAAACATGAAAAATAATCAGGAAAATTTAGAAAAAAAGCTGCAGGAATTCACCGAAGAAAACGAAAACCTGCGGCAGCGCCTTGCCGAAACCGAAGAAGTTATTGAAGCCATTCAAAACGGAGAGGTTGATGCGCTGTTGATGAATACCGAAAACGGTAAAGAGATTTATTCACTTGAAGGAGCCGATTATTCTTATCGGGTACTTGTGGAAACCATGGAGGAGGGAGCCGTTACCATTGCTTCCGATTTCACGATTATGTATAGCAATGATCGCTTCGCAAAATTGGTGAAATTGCCGGGAACAAAAATCGTTGGTAAATCAATCACTCAATTTATCCACAAAGACGACCTTCCGCATTTCTTTCCGAAAGTGAATGACAGAAACCCTGAAAAAAATAATATTGAATTAAGATTGATTGACAGCAAAGGCGACATAATTCCCGTATTTCTTTCAAGCAATCCACTCTCGGAAGAAAAAGATGCTTTTTGGCTTATTTTTACAGAACTTACTGAGCTAAAAAAGTCACAAAATGAATTGGCAAAAGCCTACGAACACCTGGAAGAGCTGGTTGCTATACGAACTGCTGAACTGGCAAGGAGTGAAGAAAAAGCCAGCCACCTTATTAAATATGCGCCAACTGCAATTTATGAAATAGATTTTGTTAGTAATAGATTTATTTCAGTTAATGATGCAATGTCATTTTTATCAGGCTATAGCAAGGAAGAATTATTGGCAATGAATGCTGAATATTTACTGGACAATGAGAGCAAATATATATTCCAGGAAAGAATCAATAATTGGATAACAGGGAACAGAACAAATGACGAGGTTGAATACAAAATAAAAGCAAAGGATGGTCATGTTATTTATGCATTGCTGAATGTACATTTCAAAGTTAATGAGCAGGGCATTCCTGTTAGCGCCATTGTGGTGGGTCATGATATTACTGAGCGTAAAAATGCAGAGACAGCTCTGCACTTAAGTGAACAAAGGTTCAAAACAATACTGAACAATTCCATTGACATTACTTATCGTGCAGATTATTTCACCGGAGAGTTTGATTATATCAGCCCATCCTGTCGGAAAATAACAGGCTATATTGATGTTGAATTAAAACAACTGGGCGATTGGAATTCAATGAAAATAGTCCATCCCGATGATGTGCATGCATTTAAAACAGCTCTTATAATTCTTGATGCTAAAAGAAAAGCAAGTGTTGAATACAGACTACTAACCAAAGAAGGTGAATATCGTTGGGTTTTAAACACCATGGAGGTTATTTATGACACCTTTAATTTACCGCTTTATCGTATTGGAAATATTCGTGATATTAATGAGCAAAAACTTGCAAAAGAAAAACTCCGTGCAAGCGAACAGGAATTAATGCTTGTTGTGGACACTGTGCCTGCCTTGATCGTTTATATTGACACCAACTTTCATTACCGCCGTGTGAACGAAGGGTACAATCGCTGGTTTGGTTTCAAACCGCACGACATGATTGGCAAACATGTGAAGGATGTGATGGGAAATACAACATGGGAAATTGTAAGGAAACGATTGGAGCTTGCTATGTCAGGCGAAACCATCACCTATGAGGAATTGATGCCTTATAAGAAAGGCGGACATCGTTGGGTTTCCACAACCATAGTGCCCGATTTTGATGACAAGGGTATTGTGAGAGGATGTGTTGGGCATGTCACAGACATTACAGAACGAAAAAATGCAGAACAAACTTTAATTATAAGTGAAGAAAAATATAAAGAACTGGTAAATCAAGCAAGAGGATTAATATTTAACCAGGATACTCAAGGCAGATTTACGTTTGTTAATGAATTTGCATCTGAATATTTCGGTTATACAGAAGAAGAATTTATAGGCAAAACTGCCATTGAAACCATAACACCAAAAACAGATTCTAAAGGGAAAGATCTCACTGAAATGGTTGAAAATATTTATGCTAACCCCGACAGCTATTCAATCAATATCAATGAAAACATTAAAAAGAATGGCGAAAGAGTCTGGATTGAATGGCATAATAAAGCGTTATTTGATAATAATGGAAACAGACAGGGGCACATTTGTGTAGGCTTTGATATTACCGAACGCAAGCAGGCAGAGGAGAAGTTGGAGGAATCGGAAAAGAAATACCGTGAACTGGTTAAACACGCACCAACGGGGATATGGGAAATAGATTTCAGAAAAAATAAATTCACCACTGTTAACGATGCCATGAGCATAATGTCGGGATATTCAAGGGAAGAACTGCTTTCAATGCATGCCGATGCTATTCTTGTAGGCAAGAGCAAGACAATTTACAAGGAGCGATTACGGAATACACTTAATGGTGAAAACTCTGATGAAAATATTGAATACAAAGTGAGGGCAAAAGATGGCCATATTATAAATGCCCTGCTCAACTCGAATATCAAATATGATGAACACGGAAACCCGGTAGGCGCCATGGTTGTAGCGCATGATATCACTGAACGTAAAAGCATGGAGTTGCAATTACGATATCAATCCGACATTCTTCAGAGTGTCAACGATGCAGTTATAGTCACGGATCTTTCTTATAAAATTACCTCATGGAATAAACCAGCAGAACGAATGTATGGTTATGTTGCAGCGGAAGTGATGGGCAGATTGGTAAAAGAGGTTGTTCAAACACAAACTGAGGCAGAAAAACTCGCTCAAATTTATCAGACAATTCAGGAAGGCCAGCCATTAATTTCAGAACATATTCAAATAACAAAACAAGGACACCCGATAAATGTTGAATGCAACTCAATGCCCCTACTCGATTCTGAAGGAAAGACTATCGGTTATGTTACACTAAATAGAAATATAACTGACCGCAAGCAGACCGAGGAGGCTTTGCGCGAAAGCGAAAACCGATACCACCAGATGTTTGACAGGCATCATGCCATAAAATTAGTGATAGACCCTGAGACGGGAGCAATTGTTGATGCCAACTCTGCAGCTTTAAAATATTATGGTTATTCCTTTGAACAAATATGTTCATTACACATTCAGGATATTAACCAACTACCCCCTGAAGAGGTTGAAGAGGAATATAAAAAAGCAATGGCGGAACAACGCAATTATTTTGTTTTTCCACATCGGCTGTCCAATGGTGAGATGCGATGGGTTGAGGTGTTTTCCTCGCCTGTACAAAATAAAGGACGACAATTACTGTATTCAATAATTCACGACGTAACTGCACGCAAAAAGGCAGAGGAGGCAATTGCCAACAGCGAACGTGAGTTTCGCCTTCTAACCGAATCCATGCCTCAGATTGTTTGGACTACCACTGCCGATGGACTCAATACTTACTTCAACCATCAATGGATAGAATATACAGGCATGACACTCGAAGAAAGCTATGGTACCGGATGGAACAAACCCTTTCATCCCGAAGATCAACAACGGGCCTGGCATGCATGGCAAAATGCTGTCCAAAATAATGCAGCATATTTGCTTCAATGTCGCTTGCGTCGTGCTGACGGGGTTTATCGCTGGTGGCTCATACATGGCGTTCCCGTTATTGACGAAAATGGAACAATAACCAAATGGTATGGTACTTGTACTGACATTGACGATATGAGAAAGGCGGAAGATGCATTGCGTTTAAGTGAAGAACGTTTCAGACTCGCTCTTAAAAACGCACCTATTGGTGTTGCCATTCAGGATAAAAATCTTGTTTACCAATGGGCGTATAACCAAAGGTCGCGAAACCCCGAAGATATTATTGGAAAAACAGATGCCGATTTGTTTGCACCCGAAGACCTTGAATGGATTATCCCATTAAAGAAAGAAATACTTGAAACAGGTAAAGAAAACTATGTTGAAAAATGGCTGACCAGCAAAGGGCAGAAGTTTTTTCTGGGCATAAGTTATGAACCATTGAGGGATTCAACAGGGGCAATAACTTCAATAGGAATGGCAACGATTGATTTTACAGAAAAGAAATTAGCAGAAATTGAATTAGAAAACAATAACATCAAACTTGCAGAGATCAATTCAACCAAAGACAAATTTTTCAAGATCATTGCACACGACATGAAGAATCCCTTCATCACACTTATCGGTGCATCTGAATTGTTGCATTCGCATGCAAATACATATACATCCGAAAAAGTATTTGCACTTTCAAAACTTATACACGAAGCATCAAAGAGCGGTTACGACATGCTGCTTAACCTTCTGGAATGGGCAAAAACGCAATCAGGCAGCATGTCATTTCAACCTGAACTTATAGACTTGGAGAGATTGATCTTTAAAGATCTTTCAAGCATTATTGATAACGCAGGAAATAAAGAGATAAAATTGAAATTTGATATTGACTTCAATTTAAAGATCAAAGCTGACAGAAACATGCTCGAAACCATACTGCGCAACCTTATCAGCAATGCAGTAAAGTTTACACCCAGAAGCGGCGAAGTTACTGTAAAGACAGAAAAAGATAACGATGCACTCATCTTTTCAGTGAAAGATTCAGGAATTGGAATTCATGAAAAAGATGTCAATAAACTTTTCCGCAACGATGTAAGATATACCATTCCAGGCACCGAACACGAAGGCGGCACAGGACTTGGGCTGATACTTTGCAAAGAATTTGTCGAAAGACACGGTGGCAAAATATGGGTCAAAAGCAAAGTGAAAAAAGGATCAACATTCTTTTTCACATTGAAGGATGTTGAAAATTAGATGTAGGATGTTAGATGTTAGATGTTGGATGTTGGATGTTGGATGTTGGATGTTGGATGTTGGATGTTGGAAATTCTAAATTCGCAGCAAGTCACGGAGTGACGGCATTTTGGTAATACGCTACAAACAAGCACAAATAAAAGTCACGCAGTGACCAAATCTTTGTAATAAAAAACCAAAGGTAATTTGAAAGTCACGTAGTGGCGGCATTATTAAACAACCCATTTTCCAATTGAATTGTCAACAACTCCGCCCCACGAAACTCTCTAACCACAAAAAAATTATTCCTTAAATTTAAAATCCAACCCCTTCCCCACTCTCCATGCCAAATCCTTGTCGGCTTTGAAGAAATGCGACAACTGCCTTTGAATAATTTCATCTCTCTTCTCACCGGTAATACCTTTCATTGATGTAACGAAATTAAAAATGGTGTTCGTTCTTTCATTTTCGTTCATCACCTTGCGGAACAAATTGCCGGGTTGAGTGTAATGGTCATCATCGTGTTCATTGCGGTTGTAGGTGTCGGCCACATTAGAATCCAAATGCATTGGCGGCTCTTTGTAATGAACTTTTGTTTCAATATTATCAAAACTGTTTGGGTGATAATTAGGACTGTCACCGCCATTATTATCAATTGTCATGAATCCGTCTCTATTGTAATTATGCACTTCGGTGATAGGCCTGTTGACCGGCAATTGTTCATAATTTGCACCAAGCCTGTAACGGTGCGCATCAGGATAAGCAAGTATTCTCCCCTGCAACATTTTATCAGGAGAAAAGCTAATGCCGTCCACAACGTTGGCCGGAGCGAAAGCAGCCTGCTCAACGTTTGCAAAATAATTCACTGGAATTTCATTCAATTCCATTGTACCAACATCAATCAAAGGATAGTCAGCATGCGGCCATATTTTGGTAACATCAAAAGGATTCCATTTGAATTTCTTTGCCTGCGATTCGGTCATAACCTGTATCTTTAAAGCCCATTTCGGAAAATCAGCATTGGCAATTGCATTCACCAGGTCACGCTGGGCATGGTCAGGGTCTTTTCCTTTGATGATCTCAGCTTCCGGCCATGTCAGCGTGCTTATTCCCTGTAAAGTTTTAAAATGGAACTTCACCCAAATCCTTTCATTTGAATGGTTGATCATTGAATAAGTATTGCTTCCGTAACCGTTCATTCCCCTGAATCCGTCAGGTGTTCCCCTGTCGCTGAAAAGAATCATTACCTGATGTAAACTTTCAGGGTTCAGACTCCAGAAATCCCACATCATCGTAGGGCTTTTCAGATTGGTTTTTGGATCGCGTTTCTGTGTATGGATAAAATCAGGAAACTTCTTTGCATCTTTGATGAAGAACACCGGTGTGTTGTTACCAACCAGATCCCAGTTGCCATCTTCAGTGTAGAATTTCAAAGCAAAACCACGAGGGTCTCTTTCAGTGTCAGCGCTGCCTTTTTCGCCAGCAACTGTTGAAAAGCGTGCCAGCATTTTGCATGTATTTCCTACTTTACTAAAAAGTTTGGCGCAGGTATATTTTGTGATATCGTGCTCCACTGTAAACTTTCCTAAAGCGCCGGTTCCTTTTGCATGAACTATACGCTCAGGAATTCGTTCACGATTGAAATGCGCTAACTTTTCGTGCAGAAAATAATCCTGCAATAAAACAGGACCTCTTGGTCCTGCGGTCATGCTGTCTTCATATTCGTTATAGGCGCGACCCGATGTGGTTGTGAGTTTTTTCTTTTCTTTCATTTTGTAAGATTAAAATATTTTAAAATTTATGACTTAGAGTGTTTGTGTTTACTCAACATTATTGATAAAAACACCATTTTAATAATGCTTGTTTTTGATGCTGTAAAAGTAATTTGCTGTAAAATGCACAATATTAAGATGGGATTAAAAGGGAATTATGATAGGGTTAAGATTCATGGCTCAAACAAAGCCGGAGAGCAAATTCTAAAATCCGGTTTCAGACATTGACCGGAATCGGGTTTATAAAAATTGAAAAGAATTCCTACAAAATAAATCCTGCAGTTGCCTGTCATTGCAAAATATTTTTTTAGCTTTGCTATTGAAAAACATCACAGAAAAAGAGAAAAGAGAAATTCAGGTATTAATTATTCAAAGTCCCTGTTCTGTGTTCTCATTTTCTACGAGTCTAATTAGGTTAAACAAAAAACCAACAACCCATGAAAGCGTGGTACATCAATGAACACACCATAAATGAAAAGTTCTTAGACGAACACATCACTTTTTTCCTTCTCTATCTTCTTGCTGATGAATCATACATGAGCAGTCCTCTTTCTGGCATATTTGATGAATACAACAAACGCGACTCACTTGATCAGAGAAAGATCCTCGATAGGTTGTATGAGACGGAAGAAGACCCTTTTGACGGGTTACCCAAAAAGGAAATAATTTTCACACTTGACAAGATAAGAAAAGTCAAAAGTCAAAAACATAAAAGCCATGAGGATCTTGTAATGCTGAATTTTTCTCAACAGTTAACGCAAAGACTAAAGGATTATAGCACATCTGATTTTGATGTCAGATTTGAAGAAGCCGGCGTGTTAAACTGGAAGTATCTGCCCAAACAAGGCAAAATGAATATGCTTCCTTATTTTGACCTGCATTATGACGGAAGAAAAAGATATGACTATTATGCGGAACAGGTAAGAAAATGCATACTGTCTAAAACCGACTTCCATGTTTTCAATATGAAAACACTGGAGGGTTTCCATTTGTTGGCTTTTGGAAAAGAGAATACAAACAAAACCGAAAATGTCCCCAAAAAATCTGTTTCCAATTTAATTTCCTGGATAAGCAAACAAAAAAAATGGTGGCAAAGAATTTTAATTTTTCTTGCTATATCAATAACCATCATTCCGCTTCTCCTGTACAGGCTTATACTCCGTACTATATTCAGGAAGAAATTAAAAAATAAATCTGTTGTTCAAAACACCGAAAATTCTTTATACTCAATTCGCCTGTTTCACATTCCTATTGGCATTAATCTGGAAGGGGACAATGTGAAAATGATCAGCAACCATTTGCATAAAAAAATTAAAGAAATAACTGACAGCATCAGCGAATTTAAAAAGGAAATCTCACAAACAGGTTTTGATGAAAACACATTAAAAAAATTGGAACAATTTTATTTAAAAATTGAACCTGAATTAAAAATCCTGCAACAACAAATTGACAATGAATTATACCTTCAGCAGCTCATACATGCATCGGAAAAGAGCCTGTATTATGATGTCTTCATCGTGGTAGCAACCATCGAACAGATCACTGGTTTCTATGAAAAGAATGGAATATTCCTTCCATTTGAAGCTGATGCTTTTCGCAAGAGCTTGTCAATGCAAATGGATATTAAAAAATGTGATCTGGTATTGTTCTCACGATTTGAAGGATTGTCTTAATTGACAATAGTCAATAGTCATTAGTCAATAGTCAATAGTCATTAGTCAATAGTCATTAGTCAATAGTCGGAAGCATTGGAAGTGTAAAAACACAGGCAGTCTTTGGATATTGGATCTTGGATTTTGGTTCTTGGATCTTGGAATTTGGGTCTTGGGACTTGGGTCTTGGATCTTAGTAATTGCCGCTCCACTTTCGCAGTCCCCACTCAGCAGCGAGCAGCACCATGATGATGATAAACACCCAAAACAGATTCACCATATCATCGAGCCGCTTTTGTGAATACGAAACTGATTTAATATCATCCCTGCTTTCTATTGCTTTTGCAAGGCTGTCCATTTGTGTTGGAAAATAGAGTTTACCATCGTGCTTGCGGGCGATAGCAGCCAGTGTTTTGTGATCTGCAGTCGTATTGAGCGATTCGATATTCAGCGCAAGAACATTGAAGCCACCGGATTTTGAATAAACAGTATCTCCAACTTTAACCTGGGCATCATATCGGTATTCACCTACCGGAAACAAGCCTGCATTCAAATGATATGCATTGGAAGTTTTGCTGAAAACAAAAGGGAACTTTTTATTTTGTTTATCATAAATGGTAAAATTCACATCAGGAGTGTTGATCAATTCATAACTCTTGTTATAAACTTCGGCATTGAACTCCACTTCCTCATTTTCATAATAACTTGAATTGCCGGTAACCCTGAAAAAGCTTTTATCATCCGACACGGCCATGTATTGCACGCATTTGCTGATCAAAGATTCAAAGACATCATGGTTTTGATTTTGTTGAAAATCGGTAAGTCTCCATTTCCAAATCCCCTCCCCTGCAATGACACAGTTTTTAACCTTACCTTTTTCGTTGAACATCAGCAGCGGTTGTTTTGTGGCAACCGTGCCGATCTTCTGCCAGAAAAGAACATTGGCAGATGTTGAAGTTTTGTAAGTACCAAAAGCAGCATACAACGGAGGCAGGTCAACTGAAAGTTTAGAAAGATCTGAACTTACCGCAAACAAAGGGAAATCGCTATTGATTAGCGGTAGTGATTCATTCATCGTTGTCTTGTTATTGACAAGAATAGTCAACCCTGTTTTCAAACTGTTGAAGGTGGTATAATTTGTTTGTGCACCTAAAATATAGATCACCGGAATATCAGCAGCAGCAATTGATTTTAGTACGGATGCAGCCGAATTTGTAAGCGATGGAAGCTGATGCAAAATAACCATGTTATAGTTGGCAACCGACCCTGTGAAATCATCAATGAGCGATGACTTCACATCATAATAGTCACTCTTTTCAAGCGACTGTTTGATGGCCGACACATCGGGATTCGGGGAGTTTGAAAGTATCAATATCTTTTGCCGCTGATCAAGAACGTTCACATAAAAATCCTGCGAGTTGTTAACCGTGGTCACTTCATTTGCTATCGGAGACAAATTAATATGGTAATGCTGAACTCCTGCCGGCGTGGCTTCAATTTCCAGTAACACTGTCTGCGTACTTGAATTGGTTGAGAATTCAAGACTCCTTGTAAAGAGAATTTGATTTCCTTTGGAGACAGTTAGCTTTGACGTTTCACCCTTGCATTTATTTGCAGTTACAACTATCTCAACAGGGAATTTATTTCCCAGGAAAGCCACCTTATTATAACTGACTTTTGTAATGATCAGATCCTTGTAAACACTTGTATCTCCCAGCGCCACCGTGTAAACCGGGTAGGAAATAAAATTTGAAGCATAGAGAGGGTTCTTTCCCTTGTTATATAGTCCGTCGGTTGCAAGTACAAGTGCGCCTACATTACGATGTGTATATCGTGTTTGCAGTTCATCAAGAAAAGAAGAGATATCGGTTTGTTTATCTTTAAAGTCAAAGCTGCTTTTCTCTGCCACTTTATCCCCAAAGGAAAAAGTCTTCACATCAAATTTAGCTTTCAAAGTTTCAATAAACTTAGCCAGATCTTCTTTGTATTGTTTTTTATAAAACGCAGAATCTTTATTGATAAGAACTGATGCGGAATTGTCCTGCGCAACAATGATCACAGGCTTTTCAACATAACGATGAACTGTCTTCACCAAAGGCGAAAGCAGCAAAAAAGCAATTATCGTGATTGCCACAAAACGAATTGCAGCCAGCGCTCTTTTTACTAATAGTGAGAAATTATACCTGTTGTTTTTGTAGTACAGCAGAGCCGTAATTGCTGCACTGATGATCAGACAGAAAATAAGAAACCATGACGGATATTCGGTGATTATTTCAAAACCCACGGGTTGTTTTTTTGAAGAGCAAAGATAGAAAGAAAATAGTTAGTGGTTTGTTGTTTGTAGTTAGTTGTTTTGTTTAAAGTTTAAAGTTGTTCGCTGGTAATTAACATTGTTGGTTTACAATTTCAAATTTCAATGAATTTCTCTTTACCCTTTCTGTATTCTTGCAAATTTATAAAAGGCCTGACAAGCTCCTTCTGAGGAAACCATGCAGGCACCAATTGGATTGGATGGTGTGCATTTTATTCCAAAAAGAGCACATTCTTTCGGAGTCTTTAAACCTTTGAGAACTTCACCACAGATACAACCTCTGGGTTCTTCCGGTTCGGGAACGTCAACGGGGATCATGTGTTCGGCATCAAACATCGAATACTTTTCTCTTATTTTCATGCCGCTTAAAGGAATTACACCAAGTCCTCGCCACCAGTCATCACGCAGATCAAATACATCATTCATGATCTGCTGGGCTTTCAGATTGCCTTCGGCTTTGACAACACGCTTGTATTGTATTTCAACCTTAGCCACACCTTCCTCAAATTGTTTCACCAGCATCAATATACTCTGAAGAATATCCACAGGCTCAAATCCTGAGATCACACAGCCCAGATTGTAGCGGCTGGCAATGGGTTCATAGATTCCCGACCCTGTAATTACACTGACATGCCCTGGACAAATGTATCCGTTTATCTTCACCCCTTCGTCAATAAGTGCAGCCATGGCAGGCGGCATGATCTTGTGTGAACTGAAAAGAAAGAAATTAGTGACCTTATCCCTGTATGCATTGATAATAGCTGCTGCACTTGTTGGTGTTGTAGTTTCGAAACCAATACCAAGGAAAATTATTTTTTTATTGGGATGGTGCTTTGCCATCTCGACTGCTGTCAAAGGAGAGAATACAATGCGGATATCAGCGCCATTGGCTTTTTCTTTTTCAAGTGATGATTCAGAACCGGGTACCCTTATCAGGTCACCAAAAGTGGCAATGATCACATCCTTCATCCGGGCATAGGCAATAGCCTGATCAATGAATTTCCTGCTGGATACGCAGACAGGGCAACCCGGACCTGACACAAGCCGGATATTATGAGGAAGCAGAAACGGAATTCCAAAACGATGAATGGCCATGGTGTGTCCACCACATACCTCCATCAGTGTGATCTCCTTTCGTGAGATTTCCCTGATCTTTCCCACGAGTTCCTGTACTATAGTTTTGTCACGATATTCATCAACGTATTTCATAGTTATTCTTGTTCGTTGTTTGTTGTTTGTTGTTCTATTCGAAGTTGGCTTCTGCCACTAATGACTAATGACAACTGACTATTGACCATTGACAATTGACTATTGACTTTCATCCATCTGTTCATCAATAGCGCCGAGTTCCCGCAAGAGCTTCATTGTTTCGGCCGCTTCCTCCTTACTGAGTCTTTCAAT
>CAISZK010000320.1 GCA_903889915.1 uncultured Bacteroidota bacterium | reverse complement strand
TATTGAAACTGCCTCTTTTTTTGTCGGGGCGAGAAGACTCGAACTTCCGACCCCTTGCACCCCATGCAAGTACGCTAGCCAACTGCGCCACGCCCCGATGAATGTTTAAAATTTTTGCAAATGTAACATAAAAAAAGTCAAAAATAAATCCGTTTCTATTTCTCCAACCTTTTCTTTTCCTCTAATTTCTTCAAAACATCTTCCTGTATGGCTTTTGGAGTAGGCATGTATTGGAAAAATTCCATTGAAAAACTTGCCCTGCCACTTGAAATATTTCTTAATTGTGTGGCATATCCAAACATTTCCATTAATGGAACAAGTCCGTTCAGTTTTTGAGAACCCTTGCGGAATCTGCGCATAGAATCTATCTTTCCACGACGTTTACTGAGGTTACCTGTCACATCGCCGATATGTTCGTCAGGCGTGTTAATCTCAATCTTCATCACAGGTTCAAGGAGTATAGGCATTGCTTTCATGAAAGCTTGCTTGAAACAAATGGAAGCACATGTCTGGAAAGCCATATCCGACGAATCCACAGGGTGGAAAGCGCCATCTAGTAACACTACTTTTACATCCACTATCGGGAAGCCTGCAAGAATACCTGCTTCGAGTGTTTTTAAAATTCCTTTCTTTACCGAAGGAATAAACTCTGCAGGAATTGCGCCTCCCTTGATCTTGTCAACAAATTCATATCCCTTGCCTTCATTAGGCTCAAGACGCATCACTGTTCGGGCAAATTGTCCTTTACCTCCCGATTGTTTTGCATGTTTGTAATCACATTCTTTCTCAACAGTGATCGTTTCTCTGAACGCAACTGCCGGTTCGCCAACTTCAACTTCCACGTTGAATTCATGACGCAGCCTGTCAATGATGATCTCAAGATGCAGTTCGCCCATTCCTGAGATGACTGTTTCTCCTGTTTCATCATTAAAACGCACCCTGAACGAGGGGTCTTCGTTTGCAAGTTTTCCCAGTGCTTCACCGAGTTTCTGCTGATCTTTTGGTTTTGGAGGAAGAACTTTTAATTCTATTACTGTTTGAGGAATATGGATAGATTCAAACAACAGTGGTTTGTCATTGTCGCAAAGAGTATCTCCGGTTTTGGTGAACTTCATTCCCACCAAAGCAACGATATCTCCAGGACCAGCTTCGGCCACATCTTCTCTTTCCTTTGCACTGATGCGCAATAAGCGTCCAACGCGTTCATGTTTTTTCTTGGTTGCATTAAACACCTGCATGCCGCTTTGCAGAGTGCCTGAATAAATTCTGATGAATGTTTGTTGTCCCACAAAAGGATCATGGATCACCTTAAATGCAAGCGCAGAAAAAGGATCTTTAGCTGTTGGATTGCGGTGACGCATTTTTTCAGGATCTTCAAGATCGGTGCCAACCACAGCGCCTTTGTCAATAGGAGAGGGGAGATAATCCACCACTGCATCGAGGAGCAATTGAATGCCTTTGTTCTTGTAAGCAGCGCCACAAAACACAGGCGTAATCAATAATTTTATAGTAGCTTCTCTCGCCGCTTTCATCATGAGGTCTGTTGGGACATCTTTTTCCTCAAAATAAAGCGACATGATCTCTTCATTGTAGTCGGCAAGCCTTTCCACAAGATGGTTTCTTGCTGCTTTGCTTATTTCAGCGTACTCAGCAGGAACTTCTGATTCAACGAACTCTTTATCTGTGAAAGTGTATGCTTTTTTCTGAATAACATCTATCATACCCAGGAAATCATTTTCAGCTCCCATGGGGATTTGAAAAGGAATTGCTTTTGCATCGAGGTTTTGATTCAATTGCTGAACCACCTGGTTAAAGTCGGCGCCCGTTCTGTCCATCTTATTGACGAAAGCAATGCGCGGTACTTTGTACCTGTCGGCCTGGTTCCACACAGTTTCGCTTTGTGGTTCCACACCGCCAACGGCACAGAATACTGCGATCATGCCGTCAATCACGCGAAGCGAACGTTCAACTTCAATTGTGAAATCAACGTGACCCGGAGTGTCAATAATGTTTATCTGCGAATCTTTCCATGAACAGGTGATGGCAGCCGAAGCAATGGTAATGCCGCGTTCCTGCTCTTGTTTCATAAAGTCCATGGTGGCTTGTCCGTCGTGAACTTCGCCTGTTTTGCGGTTCACGCCCGTAAAAAAAAGTATACGTTCTGTTACTGTTGTTTTTCCTGCATCAATATGCGCAGCAATGCCAATGTTTCTAAGTTTTGATAATGTCATTTCTAAAAAAAGTTCAAAGTTTAAAGTTTACCCTGTTGGATATTCATCCTGCTGGGTTCAATGTTCAATGTTTGTTTAAAGTTTACCCAGTTGGATATTTATCCTTCGGGGTTCAAAGTTCAAAGTTTCGAAGCCCAAGAGTTAATTAATCTTTTGAGATTCTATTTCTATAAAACTTGTTTACGGTGATTGATCTAACGGGAAGGATTAAATACAAAACCGGGTTAATTTAAAGCGTGCAAAGGTAGTATTATTTTGCTATCATTTTACAAAAGCAAAACTATTACTGAATAATAGTTTACTATAAGTGAAACTTTCTAAATAACTTCCCCGTATTATTTTATTGAAATACGAACTCTTTATGAATATACAAATTGCAAAAGCGTTGATTGATTCGTACTTCGTAAATTCATATTTTGACCTGCCCGGTTGAGTAAATTCTCAAACAGAAGAACGTTGTTAATCAGCTATAATCAACCGTGTGAATAGTTCGATGAAATAATGTCTTTGCTGAATTTATTTTAAATTTTTTATTAAAACACCAATACACGAAATCACCCAAAAGAATAAAAACCTGCAAAATAGTTTTTTACGGAATTTTGTGTTTTAGAGTTTTTGTGGCAATATAGACTTATCTGAATGGACTCAAAATTAAGTGTTCAAAGTTTCTTGCAAAGATACAATGGCGCAAAGAGGATCATTTATTGCAGTTCGTTATAATGAAGTTAAAAAAGCAAAAAGACAAAATTGACTTTAGTCGCATTTTCAAAATAAGAATTTGATCTTTTCGTAAAACTCTGTCAGTCGAAAAGACTCTGACAGGTTCTTTTGAATCCCGAATGTGATTACATGTTTATAGAATTTAATCCAAATAGGGGTTGTGCAACTCCAGAGGAGTCGTATGTCTCGCCATGATTCACCTAATATAAACATGTGAATCCTTCGGATTCATTGCACTACTTTTGCTCACTAGTCCGGGCACGACTTTGAGTCGGACCAGGACCAACACAAAAAAAGTTTTTGAAAAGTTTTGAAGAACGAAAAAAATAGCTCTCCGCAAATAAGCCTTAGATCTGAAAGGCGAATAAAGCAAATGGTATATTGGTACTTCTCCGCAAATAATGCCTAAAGCATAAAAAAGAGGGTAGCTTCATGTCATCCCCTTTTTTAATTTGACATTCATTAAATTTTT
>CAISZK010000319.1 GCA_903889915.1 uncultured Bacteroidota bacterium | reverse complement strand
TTACTTAAAAATTTAAATGGCAGACAATGACATAATTAATGTTTAGTATGGATGAGATTTCAATGGTATTAATCATTTCGTTGATGCGAAATATTCCCGAAATATTAAGGTAAAAGGTAAGGTTTTGAAATCTGAATGCTTCGTTTTATTTTCTTTTATGGAAGCAACAGGTTTGAATTTACTTCCTGACAACTTTCATAAAAGCAGTGGTGTCGAGGTGCTCAAAATTCATAAACTCGCCAAGGAAGTTTCCATTGTCTAAAACAACTAAACGGGGCGGGAAATCGGCACTGCCAAGTAACGGGAAAAATTCTTCGGGCGGGACGATGACATAAGGAAATTTGCCGCCGCCTTCTTTATAGAAATTATCAACTTCGTCTTCGGTACCAGAGGCAAGAATAAACACACCCGGGAAATCGGCATGATGTTTTAAAAGACCATGCAATATCCTGGATGCTTCCTGGCAGTGTTCGCAATCAAGACTGAAAAGACAAACAATCTTTTTACCTGAATTGAGATCGGCATATCCTGTATTGAATTTGTTGTATTTTGTAAAGATAGAACTCACTTTCATTCTACCTGATTGCACCGTTTCTTTTACAATTTTCCTGGTTGCAGAAGTGTCTTTTTTTACCTTTTTTGTTTCCACTTGCACTGCAGTGTCTTTTTCTACAACAACGCTGTCTTTTTTAACAGCAACTGTATCCTGAACGATTGCTTGATCTGCTTTTGGTGATGCACAACAGCATTTGGGCTGAAGGAAAATAAAAATTCCAAGATAAACTGCTATTAAAATAATGGCGGGATAACGCAGCAGGTTTCTCTCACTGGCTTTAATTTTAAAATAAATGAAAACCAAAATTCCCATGCAGATCACGTTTTTGATAATAGCTTCCAATGGAGTCATCGGGATGAGTTGACCAAAGCAACCGCAACTTCCCCTGTTACCGCTTTTGATGATCGTAAGCGTAAGATGAATGCAAAAGGCAAGCAATAAAAAGAAAGTTGCAGGAACTATTACCTTTTTCAAAAAATGATTTTGCAACATGGCAATGCCCAGAAATAATTCAAACCCCACAATGGCTCTTGCAAGCAATGGTGCAAAACACCAATTGGTGATGCCGAGGTCAACAATTTGTTTTTCGAAAAGGAAGATTGCTGTATTTGCAGGCAAAAGTTTGCTGAAAGCTGACAAGATAAATAATCCACTTATCAGTATTCTCAATCCCCAAATAATGATCTTTTCTCTTTTGCTATTCATGACAGTGTTTATAGATTTATTATTGTCGTAAACGAAGAATTTAAACTGTTTTATTTAGGTCATTTGTCAATTGTCATTCGTCAACAGGCTGTGCGTATCTATTAAACAAATTGCTTTCATGTTGACAGCTATAGAAAATGACCAATGATTATTGACTATTGACTTTTGACCAATGACTAATGACTATTGACAATTGACAAATTTTATTAATTCAGATCCATTGATGCAATAATTCCTTTGACTTTATTATCAAGAATGTTATTCACTTCATCAAACATTGCAGCATTGGTCAACCGGGCTTTTACTCCAAAATAATATTTTATTTTGGGTTCCGTCCCTGATGGGCGCACAGTGATCTTGCTGCCATCGCTTAGATAAAACTGCAAAACATCAGATTTTTGAAGCTCAATTTCACTTGTCATATTTGTTGTGAAATTTTTTTCTTTCAGGGTCAGGTAATCCTTTATTTTTACAACCTTTATTCCATTGATCGCAGCAGG
>CAISZK010000318.1 GCA_903889915.1 uncultured Bacteroidota bacterium | reverse complement strand
TCAGTCAATGCTGACACATCATCAATATAATTTAAAGTAGTTGGCGGAAGTGTTACCAAGGGATTCGGATCGGGAACATCATCAACTTTTCTGTAAATTCTGTATAGGCTAACTCCGCCAAGCCAATCCTGATAATTGTTCCAGGATAAACTGTTTTTCATATCAGATCCCGGTGTTGCCTGAAGGTAGATTGTTCTGCCAATATTGCTTGTCACCACATCGTTTCCGCAACTATCCACAAGTATCACTTTGTAATAATAACTTGTTTGATTTACAAAAACTGAAGCATCGTTATAACTTATCGTATTTGAATTTGGCACGGGATTCACATTTCCAATGAGAGAAAATGGTCCGGCAAAAGTTTCTGCACGCACTATTTTACATGTTGAGATATATCCGGAAGTATCAATAATTGCTTTAAGATCAACCGAGATATTATTTCTGACAGTGACATAGCGGAGGTAAACAAATTGGGGTTGACTTGGTGCGTATGCAATAACAGTATCTGGGTTGGAAGTAGAGGTAACTGTGCCCGTACTGTCAAAAGCCCGTATAGTATAGACATAAACTGATCCCTGATTCAGCGGTGTGTGGGTGTATGATTGATTCGTTGGCGGATTGGTAGTAAGAAGTGTCAATGGCCCGTTGTTTTCTTTTACAAAAACTTTGTATCCCATAAGGCCCGGATGCATGTTGATATACGGTGTCCAGCTAAGTCTTACACTGCCTCCACAAATATCCAGCTGAGAATTGAGGTAAATAGTTTTGTGATTAATCCCAAGCGGACTTGTATTATGACAACTGTCGAAAGCAGCTATGCAATAAGCCAGCGAAGCCGAATCTGGATTGGAATTTGTGGAATGTGTATTTGTGTATGTTGTTGTTCCTATTCCATAAACCGTGTCAATAGGGATCCAAACCCCGTTTATGCTTTCGTAAACAATATACCCCTGAGTATCGCCTGAAGGAGATTGTGTCCAGCCAAGCATAGAATAAGTACCCGAAGCATTCACACTTACAGAGTCCATCACAGGAGTAACGGGCGCTGTTATATCCTGGAAAAGATCTCCGTCAATAGATGACACAGATGTGCAGGGAAGCGAGTCTTCTATGTCAACATAATAATTGATCTGGGCATGACATAGCGTAATAGTGTCAGAATAGGAAAGAGCTTGCGTTGAATCAATCATTGTCCACACTCCGGGAGGATATTCCCTGTAAAGGTGATACCAGCCATGCGATGTAGGCAGATTCGGATTGTGCAATGGATTCCATGTAATTTGTGCTGTTCCGGAACCCGAATTGACAGCATTCAAGAAAATTGTTCTTAAAGTATCCGAAGACGCTGAATAATATTTGCCATAGCATCCCGACCTCGTTTTTATGTAATAGTATATTGACTGCGTATTGGCCCCGGCCCCTGTATGTGTATAGGATGTTTGATTAATATTGAAAATGCTGTCAATTTTAGTAAAGGGTCCGGCAGGGTTTGTAGCCGTATAAATATGATAGCTGTTAAAACTATTCATAGTGTCATGCACTGCCTGCCACGAAAGCGTAACATTGCCCGCGGGATCCACTGAAGCACATCGTAACTTTGGTGGAAGAAGAATGGGTGTTGCTTTAACAACAATGGTTATTGTGGCCACACTGATGGCCGGCGCAGGACAAAAATCATCCTGCACTTTGATAATAAAGTTGTAAACATTAGACAAAGAACCACAACCGATATTGGTTGAAATATGATCACAATCAGTCTGCCAGCTAAAATTTGTTTGTACACCATATTGCCCGCTCAAACCAACAGGCGCCGGTTGAGGGGCGGGATTGAGTGTCGCGCATGGCGGATTAAGACAGCCTGCTGTTGTGCTCGTATAATTTGTTCCAAACTGCGGCCCTGAAGCAAAAAGATGCAGTGTTTGCGGATTCCCGCTCGGCAACAATCCAAAATCCGTTGCTGACATTGGAAAAGTTACCAATGTTCCCGCCCACACAGTGTCGCTATAATTGACATAATTTCCTAAATTATTCGGAAAAGGAGCTGTTACTGCCGGAGGAGTGTTATTCCCGCAAGCCAACAATACTACCTGCATTTCTCTGAATATCTCCGCAACTTTTATCCCGCATTTATACGATGTAACTTTAGTAACAGTAACAAATGCACCCTGTGTAAAAGATGTAAAAGAAATTTCACCTGTGTAAGGATTAATTGTGGCAGGAACATTATTCGGATTGAATGTAGTGCCCGGTAAAGGAGTTGTATAAGAGTAGCCGGCGGCAAAATAGGGCGTTAATGGCAAACTGTTTTGGTCCAAAGGTGCTGCCCAATCGAATGCGAGAGAATCAAGGTCTTTATCCCATGCGTTATGATTATAGGTAAATGGATACCCTGTGCAAATTACAGTTGAAGGCTTTTCTGCAAAAGTGGGAGAATTGTCAAAACAGGGGTTTTCATTTTGTCCGTTATAAGGATACATGACGGCACGCAAAAACCAACCATAGTTTGTTGCATTGGTAATATTGGTACAAGGATTTCTGCAGCAACTTGAATGTGAAAAAATCCATCCTGTTGCCGGAGGAATACCGGATAAAGTAATACCATTCGGATAAACCGCATCTGAAGTGTAATACCATTCTTCAACCGCACCGGTATTGGCATTTGAAGGAGGCGGATAACATTGAATACTTGGTCCGGAAGCATTACAGTTGGGCGACATATCCGTTTGCGAAACAAGTGTCATCGTAATAGAAGGAATTGCCGGAATATTTGTGGTTAATAGTTCCTGAGAGCTAAACGTGATTCCACTACATTCCCTGTATAATTTAAGAATAAACCTGAAATTACCATTGCCCTGACACTCCCAGGTAATTTCTCCTCCCATATAATGCGAAGCATAACTTTTAAAATAAAGCTGCGAAAGGAGGAAAAACAATATGATAAGGAAGCGTTTGTTCATGAAACCCTGTAATCTTTATTCAGCAACATAATGCAAAATTATTAAATTTTATTGTCTTCCCTCAAAAATCTTTTTTCCATTCTTTGTTTATAAAAAAATTAGGGCTGTCAAAAAATTACGGTTTCATGTCCAATTTGCAGGCAGCGGGAGGATAGAGCGACATGTGTAATTTCAAGACAGCCCTGAGGAAAGAGGGTAAACAAAGAACGATTTGTTGTGTATTTCTACACTTTTATTATACTGTTTTAACCAAAACTATATTATAGACATAAAAAAAATGATAAAGGTTGCCTCTGAATAAAAATAAAGATTGAAAAAAGGGGGGAGGGTTTGAAATGTTTGAAGAGTTTGAAATGTTTAAGGGTTTAAAAGTTGAGTCTGCTCCGAAAAGTAATAAAGCATTAAATTGCCGCTAAGACAGCAAGACACCAAGATGCGCAAAGCATTGAAAAGCAAGTTTAATTTTTTTGCGAAACTTCGAGTCTTTGAGTCTTGGTGGCAAGAAAAAGATTTATCGGAGTGGGATCAAAGTTCAAGTGTTTACCGGCAGTATTCGTCAATTTCTGGAGGAAACCCTGAAAGAATTAAATGTTTACCTATTGGATAATCTATTCTTTATTTAATCCCCTCAATGACAATCAATGACCATCAATGACCAATGACTATTAATGACCATAAAAGACTCGTAGTAAATGACCCAATGACTTTTGACCAATAACTAATGACCCAATGACTAATGACCAATGACCAATGACCAATCCTTCTACTTCCCCGCCACTGTTTCAAAAAACGAATCTTCAATGAAATATTTATTGGCCAGTACCTGCAGTTGCTGAGGTGTGATATCTTTTATTGTTTGCAGATAACGGTTGTAATATTCATTGAAATCAAAGCCATAATCAAGGATACCGATAAATCTGTCAGCAAGTGCAAAAGGTCCGTCAATGCTGCGAAGGAATGAACCTGCCAGATAATTTTTCACCAGTGAAAGTTCTTCATCAGGGACAAGTTCGTTCCTGAGCAAATTCATTTCATGATAAACTTCTTTGGTTGCCAGTTCCCTCACATCAGCGCCAACTTCGGAAGCGATGTACATAAAACCTGAATTCCTCAGCGAAATGATGCCTGAGTTGATGCCATACGTATAACCTTTGTCTTCGCGGATATTTGTCATCAATCGTGAACCAAAGTAGCCGCCAAGAATGGTATTCAATATTCCCATTCCGAAATAATCAGGATCTTTTTTTGTGAAAAGGACTTTGCCAATCCTTACGGCTGATTGAAGAACATTTTCTTTTGGAATGAATATCCTCTTTTCACTGTCTGTGGGCAACTGCCATTCATTGGCTATGGCTTTCTCACCCTGCTTCCAGTCTTTATCGCCAAGAAATCTGTTGATCAATGTCTGCGTAGTATCATCTATTTTACCTGATGTGATTATTCTCAAATTGCCCGGATGATAATACTTTTGGTGATATGCTGCCAGTTCTTCCCTGTTCACATTGTCGTAGTCGTTAAGCTCTGCGCTCTGCCCGTAAGGATGATCTTTTCCATAAAGTTGCTCGGCAAATTTTGTCCTTGAAATAAAACTTACCCTCTCCATCGAAACCATCTGTTCCTGCTTTTTGTTTGCCAACATTACGGATAACTCATGCTGTGGAAACACAGATTCACGTATCATTGTGGTGAAAACAGGTAGCAGCTTTTCAAGATGTTTGTTAAGGGTATAAAGCGAAACATAAGTGTAGTCTTTCTCCGCTTCAGTTCCAATGTAAGCCCCACAGGCATCAAATATCTCAGCAATATCCGAAGCCGAATAATCCTTTGTGCCTTCTTTCAGCATCTTCACTGTGGAGAATGCAGTAAGTTTTTTTTCCTGGTACCAGGTCCCTGCATTAAACACACATTCAATCCTGACAACATCCTGCGTTCCCGCATTGAATGAATACATGTGGACACCATTGTCAAGCACAACTTCTTTGGGAGTTAATAGCGCTACTCTGTCAATGGTTTTTATTTCGGGTTTTATTGTTCTGTCAATGGTTTTCATAATTTTTCCTTCTTTCCTACTTTCTATTTTCTATTCCTTCTCAGCCTTGTAATAAAGTGTCGAACAATTTTCCTCTCTGAAAATTTCTTTTGCCTGCTGCATGATCTGCTCTTTTGTCACAGCCCTGTATTTTTCCAGTTCTTCATTCACCATTGCTGCGTCGCCCATCAATTCTGAAAAGGCGAGGTTCATTGCTTTGTTGAGCACACTCATTTCTGAAAAAACATGCGTGGATTCAATTTTATTTTTCACTTTTTCAAGTTCAGAGTCGTCAATATTCTCCATTATTTTTTCCAGTTCTTCCACAATGCCGAGTTCAGCCTCCACCATGCAAATGCCTTTGATCAGCTTGCCGTCAATGATGAAAAGCCCTTTGTCAATGTCGCCCGAAACATAGGCGTTGATCTCGCTGAAAAGCTGCCGTTTCATCAGCAGTTCCTGGAAAAGCCTTGCTGAACGCCCGTTTGAGAGTATGTCCGACAGAAGATCCAGTGCATAAAATTCTTTGTCAGCTTTTGCGCAGCAGTGATAAACCTTGTAGATGGCCTCAAGAGGCACATTGCGTATCGCACTCTGACGTCTTGCTTCTGTTTGTTCAGGCTCGGCGGGGAGGTTGCGTTTGTTTTCAGGTCCGCGGGGAATAGGTCCGAACCATTTTTCAGAAAGTGATCTGATCTCTTCCGTATCCACATCACCGGCCACAACCATGATGGCATTGTTGGGGCAATAAAACCTGTTGAAAAAAGCTTTCACCTCTTGCATTGAGGCATTCTGAATATGCGAAATGTCCTTGCCTATGGTGTTCCATTGATAGGGATGCACTTTGTAAGCCATGGGCTTCAGCAAAAGATACACATCGCCATAAGGCTGGTT
>CAISZK010000317.1 GCA_903889915.1 uncultured Bacteroidota bacterium | reverse complement strand
TCGCAAACAAGGCGTGGCCGTTCTATACGCTATTGAAAAGGCGTTGATGGGCCAACCCGTCTTTTTGACTCAATTTACTACCTGAACTGTAACAAAAAAAATCATATTAATTAAAAAAATGTACAAAATCGTCTATTGCTATAAAATTGGGGCATAAAAAAAAGCAGGGCAAAACCCTGCTTTTTAAAAGATCTTTCGATTCAGATTATTTTACAACAATCTTTTTGATCAACCTCTGGCCATTGCTGCTTAATGAGCAAAGATATGTGCCACTTGCTAAATTGCTGATGTCAGCATTGATTGAATTTACAATACCTTTTTGTTTAACGCCTTCGTCAAGAGTTAAAACAACTTTGCCATTCAATGAAATTAATTCAAATTTTACTTTAGAATCATTTTCTACCATATAGTCAACTGATAATTTATCAACTGCAGGATTCTGGTTGATAGTCATTTTTGCACCCTGGAAGAAATAGTTGTCATTAATTCCAACATAATTGATGTCAACAATTGCAAATAAAGCAGTGTTGGTATTGATACCGTAACCAGCTTTGTAAGTGTACCAGCTTGTTCCGTATTTAAGACAATTCCAACCCACACCTTCTCCATCAGCATCGCAAAGGAATCCGATAGTGTCGGTTTTGATATTTGCAAAACTGCAAACGATCTGGAAATCTGATCCGGTTATTGCTATTGGGGTAGCAAACATTGCAGTGTTGAAAGTAAGGAAACTTGTGTCACAAGCTGAGAAAAGTAAATCAGCTGTTTCAGTACCAACTTGTGTGGTTGGAACAGAATCCGGTTTGTTATAAATACCAAATGTCAACTTTGATGTAGGATCACCAGAAACACCTGTTTTACCAGCGAAAAGCATGGTAACACCACAAATACCAAAAGGATGTCCTGCTGAGCAAGAATATCCCTGAGTAGTTGCAGAGATACTTGCAGTGGGTGTAATTTTATTAACACCATAAACATATCCGCCACCCTGGTTGCCATAATTATAAACTTGTCCACCTGCAGCAAATACAGGGATAAATGTTGATTGTGCTCCTACTCCGCATCCGGTAGTATCTGTAGCAGCTTTACCTGATTCGTGATGTGTAAGCACCATCTTTTTAGAAGTTACAGACCCTACATTAAAAGTCTGTCCAAATGTGATACCTGCAATGAAAAACATTGCAATTACAATGTAAACTTTTTTCATACTTTTTGTTTTTTGTGATTATTAATAGTTTTTAAAATTTTCGGTAAAATTAGAAATAATTCCAACATCCAAAACAAAAAAAAAATAAATTTTGCTAACGATAGAAATTATCTTCGCAATCAATTAATTAATTATTGTCATTTTTTTTGTCAGCCTGTGGTTATCAGCCTTCAAAGAATAATAATATGTGCCGCTTTTGAGTTTCCCTGCTTGAACAATTATTTCATGGTTCCCTGAATTCTGTCGTCCGGCATTGCAATTAAGAACCAATCTGCCATTCAAATCATAAATTTCGAGCGAAACATTGGCTGAATTTGCAATTTCATATTGAACAAGTGTACTGCCGGAAGCAGGGTTTGGTTGGTTCTGGCTTAACTTAATTCCATCAACAAAATAATTGTCGTTGACATTGGCTGAACTTTTATCAACGATCATAAAAATCCCGTAATCCAGATCCTGTCCCCAATTCAATGGTTCCAGAACTGTGTGCCATGTATTATCACTCCATTTATCCCATGACAATTGAGTACTGTCAGCATCGCCAAAACGTGTTGTAACCATGCCAATCGTGTCATCGCGGATCTGTGATAAATCAATGCCTGCGGCATAATCTACATAAGCGATATAAGGTGTCGGAAAAGTCAGAAAAGTGAGGCCTGTTGTATCTATAAGGTTTGTCGTCATTTGGTATAAATGATCAACAGAATCGGGTGCGTTGGTAACAACAATAGGACCTGAAGTATCAACTGCTGTGCCCGGTCCGTCTAATTTATAAATGATAACATTCAGCGTATCGGCTGTTCCAATAATATGTCTTGCACCAAACCAAATTGCTACTCCATTTACAATATAGGATGTATTAACTTTGTAGATCTGGGCAAAAGCACGGTCACCAAGTTTGCTTGTCCCGAAACTGTATCCACCTTCAACAAAACCATAAAGAGTATCTGCACCTGTACTAAAACTTGGAGGCCTTATTGTATCTGTTGGCACCTTATTAAAATGGTTTTTGGGAACAGAATAGCCGATGCAATCTTTGGTGTTCCTTTGAGCAAATGAGCCATAATAGAACAAAGTAAAAATAAAACAGGCCGTGAAGAATAATTTTGTTTTCATTTAAATTTTTTAATTTTTTTATAAATATAGCATCCCTGAAGGAGCCTCATTAACGTGGTTATTTTACAATTATTGTGATTGAATAATGATCAATTTTAAATTAAGGTTTAAACTTTATTGCAACAAACACTGTAAGTTTTTACCCATAATTATCCTGTCAAAATTAGGCATAATTATAATCACAGAAGGAAAAATAATTCATCAGGCATGTTTGTCAACATTAAAATAAGAGTTCAAAAATAGTGTTGTTGCAATGTTCTTAAAAAAACACATACTCAAATTTCGTGGTGTTTTCAACTTCATTTTGCTTATTGAAATTGGTTTCTCCGGTAATTAAATTCCGGGCATTATAAAGCCTGATTGATTTAAAATTCAAAACACCTTTTCGGTAACCGTCCTCCTCAACAATATTGTTGTTGCTATCAAAAGTATTTGAAATTTTCCATCGCTCATTCCCTTTGAAATTATAGAAAATTTGCTGTTCAATTTCTCCGGTGATTTTATTGTATTTAAAAGAGAAATCAGGAATGTTACTGCCATGATACACGTCATACTCTATCACCTTTTTTTGTTTTGAAAACACAGTAACAACTTTTCGAGGTTTGCCCAATTCATTAAACTCACGATTGATGTAGGTTTTATTACTATCCTTATCAAATTCTGTCCTCAGGCAAATCAATGATGAGTCCTTGTGTTTACTCAACAATTCTCCCTCCGGTTTACAGTCGTAATTCCAGGTGTATTTCAATTTATCACCGGACTTATAAATCATTGATGACTTCCTGGATTTTTTATCATAGTAAGTATAAACCCATTTCCATTTGTAATCCGAACTTCCATTTTTAAAGTACTTGCTTTGCACTATCCTTGTAGAATCATATTCAGAGGTTGTTTTTGCTTTTATTTTTCCTCGTTTATAAAAAATGTGTTCCGTGATTTCATGGTACTTGTTATAAGCAATTGTATTCTTCTTTACTTCTTTTTCTTTCTTGTAATTCACAGTTTCAATAATAAGGCTGTCGCTATTATAAGCATAGGTGTTTTTCAGCAATTCTTTTCCTTTACCATTGAGCAAGGACTTTGACAGTAGGAGATTTTCCGGAGAATAAGCAAACACAAATTGCTGTTTCAATTTTCCCTTCTTATTATTAAACACTGCAGAAATACAGTTGCCTTTGTTGTCATAATTCAATTTCGAAATAATGGAATCATTCTTCCCGTTTTTCCTGGTTCTAATCAGTTCCTTCACTCCTGCCTGTGAAATTTTAGCTTTTTCAAATTTAGAATTTATCTGAAATTCATTTTCGAGTGAATAACTAAATTTGTAAAAATTATCACTGTTGTTTTTGATATAAGCATACTCCCGCCTCACCTGCGCATGTGCATTGCAACAAATGAGGATGACTGTAATCAATAAAAGAAAATGCTTTTTCATAGGAAGTGTTTTAAACTGTTCAAGGTTCAAGGTTCAAGGTTCAAGGTTTAAGGTTCAGTGTTCAATGTCACTATTGGATCGCTATTGGATATCCTCCAATTTCAAATTTCAAATTTCAATTTTTAATTAATCCCTCTTTCTTTTTTTATTGCATCGTAAGCAGCATTGAGTTGTTGAAATTTTTCATTGGCTGCTTTCATTAAATCTTCACCAAGATGGCCCACTTTGTCAGGATGGTATTTAATTGCCATTTTGCGGTAGGCCTTTTTCACTTCATCATTGCTGGCATCGGGGGTAATTTCAAGAATACGGTATGCACTTTTGTTGTCTTTCACAAACATTGCTTTGATGGACTCAAAATCCTGCTGGCTGATGCTTAAGTAACCTGCAATTGTCCGGATAACTCCAACTTCATTCGGATGTGCATAACCGTCGGCCATTGCAATGCCAAACAGATAATGCAACAACTGAAGTCGTAATGGCAATTGCATGTTATGCCTGATCTGCGAACACACATCCTGCAACGAATATTCTTTTTTAAGAATATCACGCAGCATAAGCATCTTTTGCCGGGTAACAGCAACACCAAACTGCTGTTTAAAAAAGCTCTTTACATAATCAAGCTCGGATTTCAGGACTTTACCATCGGCTTTCATAACAGCTGCTGACAGTATAAGAAGACTTACAGCAAAATCACCATTTGTAGTTGTATGACCAAATCCAGGTTGAGATTGAACTTCATTCCCTGCCTCCATATTATCAAAGAGTGTCCCGGCAACAAAACCCATAAGACCTCCAATGGGTCCGCCAAGAACCCAACCCAATCCACCTGCCAGCCACTTGCCGTAATTTGCCATTTTCAGAACCGGATGATTGCTATTTTCAAAGTTTAAAGTTCAAGGTTGAAGGTTTAAGGTCCAGGGTTGCTGAGTAGCTACTTTTCTGCCTGCTGAAAAAGTAGCCACTTTATACCCTAAAACTTTTATTAAACACAACAACTATTGATGAATTTTTTCTTCAACCGGCAATCCGAATTCTTCAACCATTTTAATATTCATGGTTTCTAATCCGTCAAGAATCGGGTTATAAATTTCCGGTAACACAGGTCTGAAAACACCTTTGATATTTATTTTATTTTCGAGTATCATTTTAACTGCTATAGCTGCCGGCAAAGCCACAGTTCTTGCAATTGCTGTATCGGTAGCAAGGGTTCCATAGTCAAGCATTCTTGATCGGATCACTTCTTCTTTGCCACCTGGATAAGAAGCCAGGAATGAATGTTGCATCACCACCATGTCGCGTTCATGCTGGCCAAGCTGCATTTTTTCGATCATCAGATCAGAAGTTACTTCAAAAGGAGAATCAAACTTGCGGTTCATTGGTTCCTGATCAAACAGGCCTAGCCATTCCATTGCATCAAGAGAATGTGCTGTGAAATTATTGTACTTGACACATTCAACTTTTTCTCTGATTTTATCAGAACTGGTTTGCCCTATCATGTAAGCAATAAAGTCAGCATAGGTCATGCCCTCCATATTGTAGTTATCATAGGAAATAAGATTCAAATATTTCAATGCATCCAGTATTTCACACCAACCCTTAAAACGGAAAGTACCGCGGAACATAGTTTCAGCTTCCGGAATATTGTAAATGTCAATGTAGCTAATTGAATCACGGTTTGGATACACATCAAGAATGCCTACTCCGGGAAAATCAACCTGGAAAGGACTTTTGAATAAGTTTTTAGTATCCACTTCAACAATGTCTCCATCTCTCAGATATTTCGCATCATTGTTACCAGCCATGACAACACCTTTGGGACTCCATGAAAATTTATATTTGAAAGGATTGTTGGCGGCTTCAGGTGCGGGCAAAGCTCCGCACAATGAGTAAAACTCTTTTATCTTTCCACCTTTAGCGTGAACATGATCAATAATGCGCATTGCCGACATGTGATCAATGCCCGGATCAAGACCTGCTTCATTCAGGATGATAATACCGGCCTTCTCAGCTTCTTCATGCAAAGCCTGCATTTCGGGTTTCACATAAGAAGATGTCACCATATTCTTTTTGTGTTTGATTGCAAATCCGGCAACCGTCACATGATAAATGTAAGGAAGCAGACTTACAACAAGATCATTTTCCTTTACCATTTTATCCAATGTTGCTGTATCATCAACTGACCAGTTGATGTTTGTTCCGTTAGGACTTCCTGCTATCATTACTTCAGCCCTGTCAGGAGTGTTTGATGCTACTGTTACTTTTATTCCCTGTTCAAGCAAATACCTGATGATAGGCTGAGCAACCAGGCCTGCTCCGAGAATTAATACTTTCTTTTCCATAAAAACGTTTGTTGTTTGTTGTTTATTGTTTGTTGTTTTCGAAATGTTCAATGTTTAAAGTTGCCTCTGGAAAAAACACTTGCTCTTTGATTCCCATAATTTCAAATTCAAATTTCAAATCAAAAATCTTAAATCTTAAATCAAAAATCTTAACTCTCCAAATGTTCCTCAAGATATTTATAAGAAGGAGTAAGTTCACCCCTCAATAAAATAAGCGCTTTTTTAATTGCTTTGGGCAAATCAATTTCTTCGTAAGGCAGTTGATAATCGGCAATGGCAATAGGCTTCACAAAGTTGACCAACACATCGCTGAAACCAAGTGATGAATCTCTCGGCAATTCGCTGGGAAGAATATCCACTGCCATGTCAAGTATTCCTTCGCCTTCATAACCTGAAGTTGCCTGATCGGTAAAGGGATTGTAAACATAAATCGGATCTTCAATTTTTGCAGGTTTCACAGTACATTCAACAGATCCGTCAATATCGCAACTGATATCCCCTACCAGGTCAAGTTTAGGGCGGCCTTTGCTGTATAGTTTTTTCAGATAATCTTTTGTAATTAACTTTGAATATCTTTCATCCCAGTACATGCAATTGATAAGCATTGAAAGGTGCGGAATGTACTTTTCGAAAACACCTTTGTAATTTTCAGGATGTGTATAATAATCCTGCAAGTCGAAATTCTGCGTGGGATCTATTGGCTCGGCAAGATGTTCTTCTTTGAAAATAACTTTGTAAACGATATTATTCGGAATATGCTTTCTATTCTTCAGTGTTAAAAGCTTTTCAGGAGAAATTTCTTTCACAGGCAGCAATCCCAGGATTTCCTGTGCTCCCTGCGAAACATTGCCATAACCCGTGAATCCAATTACAAACGGGCGCAATTCTTCAGGGATGCCCTTTTCAGCTATCTCCTCGCCTATTGCCGAAATATCACTCTTTGCTTCTTCCAGAGAATGATAATACCTTGCCTGTTTTATTTTCAACAATCGTGATTCGTAGCCATAATATTTTAGTCGCAACCCCAGTGCCCATAACGAATTTATCATACCAGCAAGGCCTGCATATTTGCCAAAAAATATCAATCGTTTATTCTGCTCATCAACCACTTTTTCGTAATCAATAAGGTTGCACTTCAGCTCCATCAGTTTTTTCAGCATTGGCATATTGTACTTCTGCCCTTTGATTACATGCGAAAAGAAAATGTAGGTTTTATCATGCTCAAGTGCCGGGATAGGAATTTCTTTTACTCCAAAAATAACCGGGCATCTTTTCAATTCCTTTGCAACCTTGGCTCCGGCCCTGATAAATTCCTCATCATGAAAAACTCTTTTTTCTGATGACTGAACGACAACATCAATATTATAATGCTTCACAAGCCACTCAACATGCCTCGGAACAATGGGAACTCTGCGTTCCAATTCATATTTATCTTCGTGCCTGATCCCAATAACTATACTCATAACTTCAAATTAAAATAACAAATTACAGAAAGGTATAATGCCTAATCTGGCTGCAAACTTATAAAATTTTAAACAAATGGGGGTTTTCAGGAAGTATATTTCAGAAGAATAGAGAAGCGAAATACTGATGAATGCTGAGTTCCGGGAGAATTAAGATAATATTTCTGCAATTGGAAATTTTGTAATTTTCCGTGTATGGGGTTTTAATATTTCTTCTTTTCAGGATTATTTTCAATTTTTAAAAAGAACTGATTTTAGTGCCATTTAAAATGGATTAAAATTTACAACAGTTCTGGAATAAAAAAACTTTTTCCACTTAAAACAAAAACTGCACTCTGTTCAATAACAAAGTGCAGTTTTCATCTCACAGGATATTGGCAGAATTTACCTTAATATCCGGCCAAAACGGGCTTTTAATTTAGTACTTTGACAACTCAAATTTATATTCAGCAGCAAAGAAAGTTTGTGCCATTTTGAATTCGTCTGAAGCCTTGTCAAGTTTTTTATTGATGTTGTCAACCAGCATCTGTTCTTCGGAAAGCACCTTGTCATTCACACTATCAGCAGGAGTTTTCAGATTTCTCAACCATGCTTTATACTCATGATCGGCTACGTCACGATAGGTTGTAAAAAGTGCCAGCACGGCATCTTTCAAAGCTGATTTTCCATCAAAATCCTTCATGTTTTTCACAGTTGCAGTTGCTGAATCAATATGGGTCGAAAGATCTTTCAACATACCATCAAGGTTGGTCAATTGACCATCTTTAATGGCCCTGGTCAATTTGTTTTCAGTATCCACAACTTTCCTTTGCTGAGTTGTTATTTCGTCGGAATACTTGATAGCATCTTGCTTTGTGGGTCCACAGGCAACAAGACAAATGCCAATAATAAAAAGGCACAAAATTGTAATTTTACTTTTCATTTTTATATTTTTTGTTGATTTTTTTAGGCTGTAAAAGTAAATAGTTTTTGAAAACAAACACTGTTTTGCGGAAAATTTTCAACAACTTATTTTCCCAATAAATTTGGTGGGGTTACAACAATAATAGCTTTGCAATTTGCATCATTTTGTCAAACTGAAAAGCAATTTAATGAAACCGGCATTTTTTACAGGTTTTCTAAAAATTCCGAATTGATAAACATGGCGATTTTCCAATATTCTTAAAATAACAACCCCTAATGTGCCTTCTTTCCGCGTCTCACTGACGTCAGGAAATTACTCATTGACATCTTGAAATGATTGAAAGACTTCAATGAATCATTCATTGACGGTGATCATCATTTAATGACTGCAATGAATGAATGACTGACGTCTGGCAATGAATTATTGAAGTCATTGAATGATTTATTGACAGCATTGAATGACTCATAGCGGCTATGAGCAATTCATTGACGGCAGTGAGACACAGAGTAAAAGTAAAAAATGAAAAAAAGACTTCAATGAGCCATTAAAAGACTTCAATGAGTGACTGCCTGAAGTCAATGAGAGATTTATAGACGTCACGGAATGGCTCAAAGTAGTCAGCAAATGACTCAAAGACTTCAATGAATCATTCCCTGACTACTTTGAGTGATTTATTGACGGCTTTGAATGGTGCAAAGACGATAATAAATTGGCGCTACACTTTATTGCAGATACCATTCATTATTTTTCAATAAACAAATGGTATCAGCCTTTTGGTCCTGCTGATATAATCTGAGTACTGTTTACCAAATTGTGCGGTAAGGACTTTTTCTTCGATGTTTATTCTGTAGATAAAAGTAAATATTGGCGGTAGAAATACTATAAAAAAGCTAAGCCAGTTATTCAAAGAAATTCCGAATCCTAAAAACGATAACAATGAACCAGTATAAGAGGGGTGCCGCAGATATCTGTATAAGCCAGTTTCTATAAGTTGATGGTCCTTGCGAATAGTAACATCAACAGTAAAAAACCGCCCCAATTGTTTAATTGCAACAAGCCGAATAATTATTCCCAAAATAATAATTGCTATTCCAATGAATGCGAATTCCCATCTGTAATAAACAGGTAGCGGAAAGGTGATGGCAATATAAACTCCAATTGTTATGGATATGATGATCGAAAGCCAAAGAAAAAGCTCTGTATTTTTGTCAACGTCGTGTTTGTCGGATTTCCCAGATCTAATAAGTCTGTTCAACAAAACTTCTGACAATATCCACAAAAAATAAACGGCGTAGAAAAGTATTTTCATGTTTCCAAGATTTAAAATTCAATAAAATTTCTGTTTCCTATTGGTTGCAGCCAGTGTTTTAATCTTGCTGACCTGCTAATTTCAATTCCTATTCCTTCTCCAATATTGATTTTGCCGCATAATTCCCCATCGAAAAACAACCCTGAATCAGAAAACCTCCTGTAGGAGCATCCCAATCGAGCATTTCACCAATAGCGTAGATCCACGGGTATTTTTTCAACGAAAAGTCATCATTCACTTCTTCGGTTTTTATCCCTCCGATTGTAGAAATAGCTTCTTCCACCGGTCTCAACGATTCAACGGGGATGGTCAGTTTTTTTATACTGCCGACAAACCCTGTCAGCGACAGGAAAGTCTCCTTGTCAGTAAAGGCTTTTATCAGGGCAAGCTCAACTGAACTTAAGTTGAATATCTGCCTATAATCCTTTGTTTTTATTTCTTTCCCGATAGTTCTCTGCAAAAGCTGCTCTTCGGTATTCAGTGGTTTTAGATCAATACAAATAGTTGCCGGAATATTTGCCTGAAGCATTTCGCGCATTACCGGTACCAGCGGATAAACAGCATTGCCCTCTATGCCATGTTCGGTTATGACCGCTTCACCTTTCACTTCACGATTTGCTGTAAAAAGCCTAATGTTTTTAAGGGGTTTCCCTGCATGACTTTGCCTGATAACGTCCGGCCACCTTATATTAATACCACAATTGGATGATTGAAAAGGACTGGTTGTAACTCCCATGGATTCAAAGACAGAACGCCAAGAACCATCAGAACCCGTAGAAGGCCACGAGGCTCCTCCCAAAGCAAAAAGGATATAGTCAGCTTCAATCAGCAGTTCTTTTCCTTCATTTCTGAATGCAACATGTTTATCATTGTCGAACCCGACAAACTCATGCTCTGTGTAAATCTGAACTCCCTGTTTAATTAGTCTTGCTGTAATCCTGTTCAGAACATCTTTTGGACGAAGGTCTTTCTCAGGGAAAACTCTGCCACTTGTGCCAACGAAGGTAGAAATACCCAAGTCAGAAAGCCATTGCCGGAGAGCGATGGTGTCGAAAGCAGCCAGCGCTTTGTTCATAAAACCTTCAGGCGAATATCTGGCTGTTAACTCTACTCCCTGCAAACTATTCGTGATATTAAAACCGCCTTTATTGCCAGCCAAAAGAAATTTTTGCCCGATGTTTTTTGCCCTGTCATAAATGCTAACATCGTGAACCAGGCTGAGTGTGTCGGCAGCAATTAATCCGGCCGGGCCTCCCCCTATAATGATAATTTTCTTCTTTTTCATTTATTGTTTTGAGGGTTTAAATTCTGCTGATGTTATTGACAATTTATATTTGGCGAATAAAAAATACACGCTTTTTTTAAGGACAATTCAATAAGAAATTTTCAACCTCTTTTACTTTACATGCCTCAAGTTTGCCGAGATAAATATCTCCAATTCTTACCCGTATTAACCTGAGTGTTGGAAAACCAACCGCAGCGGTCATTTTACGGATCTGCCGTTCTTTTCCTTCAGTGAGTGTAATGGAGATCCAACAAGTTGGTCCATGCCGATCATCGCGAATTTTACGAATGCGCGGTGGGAAATCCGGCGCTTTTTCCAGACGAAAAGCTTTGCACGATTTGGTTAGATATTTCACATTACGGATACCGATCTCTACTCCTGCCTTTAGTTTTTCAATCGCATCATCAGTGATCAGCCCATCCACCTGGGCAAAGTACTCCTTCTCCACTTTTTTACTTCTTACCATTTCGCTCATCATGCCATCCGTTGTCAGAAAAAGGAGACCTTCACTATCCTCGTCCAAACGACCTATTGCCATTGTGCCTTTCGGAAAATCATACAATTCGCCAATCAGTTTCTTTTTTGGCAATTCGCAAACAAACTGGCATAGGTAGCCAAAAGGTTTGTGTATGATAAAGTGGCGGTGTTCGAATTCGGTTTCAGGGGGCATTACAATAAACAAAAGTAATTAATATAAAATCGGACAAGTTCTAACTTTAGATTTCCCACAGCAAGTTTCTCTTTTTTTTGAAAATTATGTTAACAACTACAAATGTGATATTTACAAACCATAAAAATAAATTCCGAGATCGTTTCATGACATTTTGATATCGAAACCTGACATTTCGATATCAAAACCTGGCATTTCGATATCAAAACCTGACATTTCGATATCAAAACCTGGCATTTCGATATCAAAACCTGACATTTCGAAATCAAAACCTGACATTTCGATATCGAAACCTGGCATTTCGATATCAAAACCTGGCATTTCGATATCGAAATACCAGGAAACGATCTCAAAATTTTATGATCAGGATTACACTCTATGTTGTTTAAATAAATAAAACATCCTGCTGTGAACCTGCTCAGAAGCCTGTTTAATCGTTGGTTTCCGTTACTTCAATTTTCTCTATCCTGTCTCCCTGCCTGATCAGATCAATAACTTCCAACCCTTTTACTACTTTTCCGAAACAGGTATGCTTGCGGTCAAGATGAGAAGTGTTGGTACGACTGTGGCAGATGAAAAACTGCGAGCCACCGGTATCTTTTCCTGCATGAGCCATTGAGAGAACACCACGGTCATGATATTGGTTATTTCCATCGAGTTCGCATTTGATCGAATAGCCGGGACCGCCAACGCCAGTGCCTTTTGGGCAGCCTCCCTGAATCACAAAATCAGGGATCACGCGATGAAATGTAAGACCATTATAAAATCCTTTTTTGGCAAGGTCAGTAAAATTCTTTACTGTATTGGGAGCATCATTTTCAAAGAATTCTACCTGCATCTCTCCTTTATCGGTGTAAATTGTTGCTTTTTTCATAGTTGTATTAAATTTAGTAATGTTTAAAAAATAAATTCTGTTGAGAATAATAATGATACAAAATTAGGAAAAAATGCCTGAACAGCAAATGTAATTTTCAATTTTATTTAAACAAAGCACTCTCTCTATCCAGCCTCTCCATATCTATATCCGAAAGCCGGAACGACATTGCGCCGGCGTTCTCTTTTGCATGGCTTTCTTTGGTAGCTCCCGGAATTGCAACAACTGTGTCGTCATGAAAATTGATCAACCAATTGAGGGCAATCTGCGAGGGAGTAACATTGTAGCTGAGGGCAAGCTCCTTTACCAGCATCACTAAAGGGCGGCTCTTCTCAAGTCCTGCGGGCTTAAACTCAGATCTGTGTTTTCGGAAGCCGATATTTTTAAGCAGTTCAGGATTGTCGTGAAACTTGCCGGTAACCAGTCCCTGTGCCAAGGGTGAATATGCAATGATGGTTATACCCAGTTTTTTTGCCATTTCCATTACTCCGTTTGTTTCGATCTTACGGTTCAGCAAGCTGTATGGAACCTGGTTTGAAGCCAGCGGTATTCCTTTTTTATCAAGGGTCACCCATGCGCTTTTCATTTTTTCTGCTGAGAAATTGCTGACGCCGATATTTCTGATAAGCTTCCTTTCCAGTAGTGCTGCCATTGCTGTCATTTCATCCTTTTCGTTTGAAAAACCCCAGGGCTGATGCACCTGGTATAAGTCAATGGGATAAGGTGACAGGGCGTTGATACGCTCATCAATAGTCTTTGGTATATTCGAAGCGAAGCGGAACATAGGCCACCACTTTGTGGCAATGAGCACATCATCGGGCTTTTTCCCGGCTGCCTGCAAAGCTTTGGACAATGCTCGTTCCGATGCTCCCTTGCCATAAACTTCGGCTGTGTCGAACCAGTTGATACCCCCTTCAAGGGATATGGAAACAATCTTATCTATTAAATTATCTTCGAGTGTTGGCCAGAATTTACCAGCCAGGTTTTGTTGCTTGCTGAATTGCCAGCAGCCAAGCCCGATTGGTGTTACCATCATCTTTGTCCGGCCAAAAGGACGAAGGTTGTTTGAATTGTCCATGTTATTCATGTTTAAAAAAATGTATTCCATCACTTCATAATAATATTCGGATACAAGACCCTTTTAACAGATCGTGATGAATTGCTCCCTGTCATGTTTTGTGGCCATTAATCCGACACAAAGGTTCTTTGCTTTGGTACTTATTGCTGCGACTTCTTTTCTAACTCGTCCAGTCTGTCATTCGCATTATGAACCATCATGGTAACACGGACAAAAGGCAATGCCACCAAAAGTAAAGCAAAGGCTGTTATCAATTCATACCAGTTGAAGTTCACAATATTTACAACCACACCTGTCAAACCGATCAGGGCTGCAATAATTCCACCGGGTACTCCTAGCGGACATCTGAGTTTTTTCTTTTCTGCCATTTTTTGTAAAATTTAATGATTAGTAACTATTTAATTTGTTGATTAACTCTTCTTTTGTTGGTACACTTTTGAATACAATCTTTTTCTCAATAAGAAGTGCAGGAACTGCATAAATGCCCAGTTTCATTGTCCGTATCATACCCATAGGTGTGCCAGCCAGACTTGTCTTTAATGTAAACTTGTCCCCAAAGTCTGGCAAAACCTCATCGAGCATTCGTTTCATGATCTTACAACTTGGGCATATCAGCGTGTAAAACATTTCAATTTCAATTGCTTTTTTCTCTTTCATTTTATTTTCTAACAAATAATTCTTCCTGATTATAGTGCCTTATATTAAACAGAGTCGTCAGTCCCTCTGATATTAATTCTGTCATTGAGTCACTATTTTTTCACCTTTTTATAAGTCAATGTATTTCCTCTACCCATGTAATCCAGCACCAGTTTTTCTGAAGTTATTGACTCGATATACCAGCATAGGTCTGATTTTTTACAGCTCATATACCTGTCTTTTTCTTTCGGATTATTATCCGCTTTGTTCAGATCATTCTGACAATGGTCCGACAAAATAAATTCTTCATCATCCCATTTTTTCATCCCTTCAGCAATTTCTTTTCTGTGATTTTTTTCAAAAACCAGGAAATTGGTTTTATCATCATTGCTCTGCCATTTTCCTTGCAACAGTTCCATGTTGGATGGTTTCTTTTTATCCGTTTTGGCAACCTGGCCGGTGGTTACAGAGTCCGTCTTTTTTTCATTAGTTTTCGTTTCTGTTTTCAAACCACTATTGTTGTTACATGCGGCTAATGCCAAAAAAGTGATCGCTGTTGCGAGAAATGTAAATCGTTTTTTCATTTTTAAAAAAGTCACTATTTATTGTTCTTAGTTAGTAGCCCCTTGAAATTTCGGTATGCAAGGGTGAAATTAAAGTCCGTTTTCATACCCGAATCCTCAAAGTGCTGCGGAATATATCTCTATATGAAAGCAAAGTGTGCCCCATAAACTTTAAATCTTTGCAATAT
Source organism: uncultured Bacteroidota bacterium (assembly GCA_903889915.1). Classification (GTDB taxonomy): domain Bacteria; phylum Bacteroidota; class Bacteroidia; order Bacteroidales; family CG2-30-32-10; genus CAISZK01. The sequence continues at coordinate 5,064 of CAISZK010000317.1, read as the reverse complement.
CCATCATAGTTAACACCGTTTCCGATTTTTATTCTTTAGAAAAGAATAATTATTTTCAGGAGGTAAAAGTAATATAAAAACGAGGATCGCGATCAAACAAGCAAAAGTAAAAAATAAAGTTTCCCTGGTTAATGAATCCACACAACCACCGCTTTTCTTATTTTGTGAATTCATTTAAATAAGTATTTTTGCAAAGGCAACAAAATGGCATAATTCTTGGAAACCGCGTTAATCAAAAACAATTCAATCATTTTAAAAAATAAAGCTATGAAAAGAAATCTTCTACTTCTTGCGTTGATCATCACCTGTTCATGGTCGTTCGCTCAAAAAACCAACCTCATCTTCTTTACCGAAGGAGGCGAAAAATTTTACATTGTACTTAATGGAGTTCTTCAGAACCAAAAGGCTGAGACCAATGTTAAGGTAACAGACCTTACGGCTCCAAATTACAAACTCAAAGTTATTTTTCAGGACACTACTATCAAGCCAATTGATAAAAACCTGATGTTTCAGCAGAGCACTGAAACCACTTTCAACATCAAAAAGAACAATAAAAGCGAGTGGGTTGTTCGCTATCAGAGTGAAGTTCCCATTGCACAATCAGTACCTCCTCCGGCAGGTCAGACTGTAGTTGTTTATGCACCAACAGGTCCTGCTGTTCCTGTTCCAACCACAACCACAACAACTGTCAGCACTACTCAAACTACTACAACAGGAGTCAACACCACACAGCCTTCAAACGGTGTTGCAGTAGGCATAAATTTAGGAGGAGTGAACGTAAATATGGACATTAAAGATCCTACAATGGGTAATGCTACAGGCACAACTTCATCCACAACCACCATGACCACTACGACTACCACGTCTCAAACTTCTATGCAGACAGTACCGGTTGCACCAACACAGCCACCTGCTTACACCATGCCCGGTTATACCGGAAAAGTAGGTTGCCCGATACCTATGTCGGAAAGTGATTTTGCCTCATCAAAAACCAGTATATCCTCAAAGACTTTTGAAGACAGCAAACTCACAATTGCAAAGCAGATCATTGCAGCCAATTGTCTGCTTTCTTCACAGGTAAAAGACTTAATGAGTTTATTCACTTTTGAAGATTCGAAAATAGAAATAGCCAAATACGCTTATGCTTACACTTATGATATTGGCAATTATTATAAGGTAAATGACGCCTTTACATTTTCATCATCCATTGATGAACTCAATACTTATATTGCAGCTCATCCAAAATGATTACTTTTGCAAAAACAATTACGAATCAATTAATATCTAAACTATGAAAACGAAAATTATTTTACTTTTATCAATCGTCATGTTCTCTTTCGCATGTAAGTCAACAAAGAGCACAGAGAAAACAGCAGCTACAAGTAATACTTACAGGCTTATTGTTTCATTCATCAGCAAAGGTGAAGGAACCGGCTCAAATGCAGCAGCTCTGGAATCACTTATTACCTCATTTAATAAAAAGAATAATATCGTGATTAAATACGAAAAAGTTCCTTGGGGAAAAGAAGGTGAAGCAGATTACTGTTTCAAAATGGACGGAATTAAAAAAGGGAAACAAGCCGATTTTGTAACGTCAGTAAAGAATCTTACTAAGAGTGCTCCACAGGTCATTGTTTCAGAAAATGCAGTTTGCACGCATAAAAAATAAAAAGAATTGTTTATTGAAAAAACCCGGATATCTCTTCCGGGTTTTTTTTGTCACCCGCCATTAGGATAATGTATCAATTTTAAATCCGGGCAGAAACCTGTACCTGCTTTTTATCTGTTGGTATCTCCACAAATAACATGTCTTTTATTCAAGTGTTAATAGTGATTTTTTTCTAAAATCTTTAAGATGTTAAATGATTAACAAATAGATTACTATAGAGGTACATTTTGAAAATCACATCTTTCCTGTAAAATTTCTTACTAAAATTTATTTCTTTTTAACCCAGCAAAAGAAAAAATTATTCTAAATTTGCCGCTTCCTAAAAAAGAGGAAATAATTTAATTTAAACTATAGAGGACGATTAAAAATGGAAAAATCAAAAAAGTATGTTTATTATTTTGGAGGTAAGAAGGCTGAAGGACAGGCCGACATGAAAAACCTTCTTGGTGGAAAAGGGGCAAACCTTGCAGAAATGGTTAACCTTGGATTACCGGTTCCGGCAGGATTATCAATTACTACCGAATGTTGTACTGCATATTATGAAAATAATTGCGAATTACCCAAATCATTATTTGATGAAGTATGGGCAGGAATGAAAAAAGTTGAGAAAGAAATGGGAATGAAATATGGTGATGCAAAAAACCCATTGTTGTTATCATGCCGTTCAGGAGCCAGAAAATCCATGCCGGGCATGATGGACACTGTTCTTAATGTTGGTCTCTGCACCGCAACCATTCCTGGTTTGATAAAGAAAACCAACAATCCACGTTTTGTGTGGGATTCATACCGTCGTTTGATCATGATGTATGCCGATGTTGTAATGGATAAAGCCGAAGGTCTTGATCTGAACATCCGCAAAAAACTTGATGACAAACTCGATGATTACAAAAAATCTAAAAAAGTAAAACAGGATACCGACCTGACCGCCGATGATCTGAAATTTCTTGCTGGAGAATTTAAGAAACAAATCAAAAAAGAAATTGGAAAAGCTTTCCCTGATGATGCAACTGAACAGTTGTTTGGCGGGATCAAAGCAGTTTTCAAAAGCTGGAATGGAAAGAAAGCAATTTCATACCGTCGCATTGAAGGTATTCCTGATGATTGGGGTACTGCAGTAAATGTTCAGGCAATGGTGTTTGGTAATATGGGTGAAAGTTCAGCTACAGGTGTTGCTTTTACACGTAATCCTGCTACAGGCGAAAACCTGTTTTATGGAGAATGGCTGATCAATGCACAGGGCGAAGATGTTGTTGCAGGCATCCGCACACCAAGTCCATTGAACAACGATACAAAAAATGAGCAAAACAAACATCTGAAAAGTATGCAGGAACAAACTCCGGCAACTTATAAAGAACTAGATAAAATCCGAGCAATTCTTGAGAAGAATTACAAAGATATGCTCGACATTGAATTTACAATTCAGGAAGGCAAATTATACATGCTGCAATGCCGCGTTGGAAAACGTACAGGTACTGCTGCACTGAACATGGCTATGGATATGTTGAAGGAAAAACTCATCACAGAAGAAATAGCAGTGATGCGCGTTGAACCTGCACAATTGGATGAACTGTTACATCCTATCTGTGACCCTGCTGAAGAAAAGAAAGTTTCAGTATTGGTAAAAGGATTACCTGCCGGTCCTGGTGCCGCTGTTGGTCAGCTTGTTTTTACTGCCGAAGATGCAGTTGCATGGGAACGCAAAGGCAAAAAAGTGATCTTGCTTCGTGAAGAAACCAATCCTGAAGATGTAGAAGGTATGCGTGCTGCTGTTGGTATTTTAACTGCACGTGGTGGTATGACTTCTCATGCAGCTTTGGTTGCCCGCGGTTGGGGTAAATGCTGTATTGTTGGTGCAGGAAAATTACACGTTGATGCAGCCAAGAAAACTGCAAAAATCGAAGATTCTTCTGTTGTTTTAAAAGAAGGTGATTTTGTAACCCTTAACGGAACAAAAGGACATGTTTATGAAAAAGCTTTGAAACTAATGGATGCTACAGAAAATCCACGTTTCAAAACATTCATGAAAATTGTTGACAAATACCGTACAATGGGAGTTCGCACAAATGCTGAAACGCCTGCTGATGCTAAAATTGCACGTGATTATGGTGCTGAAGGTATCGGGCTATTCCGCACAGAGCACATGTTCTATGGAACGGGTGCTGAAAAACCTTTGCTGGCACTGAGAAAAATGATTTTGAGTAACACACCTGAAGAACGTGTTGTTGCTTTAAAAGAATTATATCCTTACATGAAGAAAGATATCAAAGCAACATTGCTTGCTATGGATACTCTACCTGTAACCTTCCGTTTACTTGATCCGCCACTGCACGAGTTTGTTCCTCAGAGCCCGGACAAACAGGCAGAATTGGCAAAAGAACTTAAAATAAAAGTGGCAGACGTTGCAAAACGTGGCGAGGCATTGCACGAAAACAATCCTATGATGGGTCACCGTGGCGTGCGCTTAAGCGTTACTTACCCTGAAATTTCCGAGATACAATTCCGCGCTATCTTCGAATCAACTCTTGAATTGATCAAAGAAGGTTATCATCCAAAACCGGAGATCATGATACCTGTTACATGTGAAGTTGCTGAGTTGGATGTTACAAAGAAAATTGCCGACAGAGTTTATGATGAAGTGTGCAAAAAATTCAAAGTAAAATCTATCAGTTACCTCTATGGAACAATGATCGAAATACCACGTGCATGTTTGCTTGGAGATAAAATGGCAAAAACTGCACAATTCTTTTCATTCGGAACAAACGACCTTACCCAGATGACATTTGGATTCAGCCGTGATGATATTGGCGGGTTCATGAATGATTATCTTGATCAGAAAATTCTTGCTGCCGACCCATTCCAGACAATTGACCAAGAAGGAACCGGACAGTTAATTGAAATGGCAGTAAAAAAAGGTCGTGCAACACGCCCTGATCTTAAAGTTGGTATTTGCGGCGAACAAGGTGGAGACCCCGCTTCAGTAGAATTTTGTTACAAAACAGGATTGAGCTATGTAAGCTGTTCACCATTCCGCGTTCCTATTGCACGTTTGGCTGCTGCTCAGTCTTCAATTAAATTTGGAAAAAGAGAAGTTAAACCAGTTGCAAAAAAAGGAAAGAAATAGTAAAGGGTAAAGGGATATAAAGGCGGAAAAAACATTTTTGCGCCTTTATATCCCGAACTTTTTAACCATTAAATTTATCGAACAAATTATTTACGGATTATTTACTTAAAATTTTAAAAACTATGTCATGTAACTGTCATCTGGCTGAGAAAATAGATTTATCAGCTTATGGAATTAAAGAGGTCGAAAAAATCTTTTACAATACCTCCTACGAAAAACTTTTCGAACATGAAACAGCGCCCGAACTTGAAGGTTACGAACGGGGATTCGTTAC
>CAISZK010000316.1 GCA_903889915.1 uncultured Bacteroidota bacterium | reverse complement strand
GCAATGACTGCCTTCGCTTTTGTTGCTTTCAATGCATTTAACACGGCAGTTTTTTGCGTAAACAAAATCAATATTGTATGCACTGCACGAAGTGGAAGTGTCAGTTCTTTCGATATTCAAATTCTCAATGCTGATAGCCGTGGCAGGAATTATTTTCTGAATTTCCAGATTGAGCGAAGTGTCAAAATCTATCCTCAGTTTATCTTCGAGAAAAAGTGTGTCGCCAATAATGTTCGTCACTTTTGAGATCTGACCAACCACCTGAACAGCCCATGTTGCAGGGCTTGTATCCCAGCTTCCGTTGTCTTCATGCATCTCCACATCATTGCCAGTTGAAAAAAGTGCACAATTTGCCACAGTGATCTTTTGTGATTCTTTATTAAAACCCGAAAGTATTTTTGTAAAGGTTCCTGTAATATTCCCGCAGGACGTAAAACCATTGACGGTACTATTTATTTTTAAAAATGTCGAATCCGCTCCTGCTCCCCGGATGATCACTGAATCGGGTAGGTCAATCGTTGACAACATCAAATAAGTTCCCGAAGGTAAATAGACAACTCCATAATGCCCGTTTAGTGATGCAATGGCATTGGTAATGGCTGCGACATCGTCATTCACACCATCAGCATGAGCGCCGAAGGCCATTACGTTTGCCGTAAGTTGAGGTTCGGGAAAAGCAAAATGGCATCCTGCATTGTCCCAACTTACACGATTACTTGCAGGAATTACCTGTGCTTGTGCTGCAATTGCCAGGCTGAGAAATAATAATTGTAGAAGTGTTTTCATGATGACTTATTTTATTTGAGTATAATTCTTAGAAAGACTTTCAAAATAATATCCCATCTAATTTCTTCAAAAGTATTTATTTTTTTCATTACTCTGTCGCTATAGTCTTTCTTAAAATAAAAAACAGCGACCCGTTAATGATCGCTGTTCTTTTGATTTTGTTGAAATTTTATTTTACAAACCTTCGTGTTATGCTCTGTCCGCTGCTTATCATTTGAACAAAGTAAATTCCGTTTGCAAGTGACGATGTGTTTAGCGTAAGCAATTTTTGTCCGCAACCGTATGACATATTCTCAGTTTGTATAACCTGTCCGGTCACATTCAAAATATGAATGGTAATGGCGTCAGGCTTTGGCAAAGTGAATAAAATATTCAGGTTGTCGCTAACCGGGTTCGGGAACAGACTTACGTTTTCACCCGCCAAATCATTTGTTGAAATACCTGTGGCTTTTCCGCGGATATAAATTTTATCATAGAATTTATAAAGATGACTTTTCGCACTGTCGCAGCTTATTTCCAGGAGTGCTGTGTAATATCCTGTGGAATCATACAGATACATAGTGGTCGCAAAACCATGCAGAGCGCCCGTAATATCGTAAGCTATCCAGGTAATGGTGATGGTGTCAGTACCTGTGAAACTGTAACTGTAAATGCTTGCACTTACTGGTATAAAATTGAAACATGTGTCAATCACATTCGGGAAAAGTGTGTCGTTGTAATTCCAGTTTGACGAATCAGCGTTGACAAGAATATCGAAGGTAGCCCAGGTTTGACAAGTGTTTGCATCCGTTACCCACACGTTATAATATCCTGCTGACAATCCGGAAATGCTTTGCCCATTCATGCCATTGCTCCAGTTGAAAGTGAACGGAGCAGTACCGATCACCGAGAGTGCAATTGATCCGTTGTGCGCACCAACAGTGGTTTCATTGATGATCGAAGTTGCCACGACATACATGTAGCATGCGGAATCAACAACAAGGTTTTCGCAATAGGTGGAAGTACATCCAATGGAGGTGGTGATGGTATTGCAAATGTGATAAACTCCCTGCGTGAACGTATGCACCGGGCTTGAAACTGTTGAAGTGGTGCCATCGCCAAAGTCCCACAAATTAGATGTTATTACCTGGTTGGGATCTTCAGTAAGCGAAGCTTCCTGGAAATAATAGGTGAAGGGCTGACTATAGTCAATGTAAACTTCAAAGTCAGCGTGGCAACCGGCGTATGACAATGAATCGGCTGCAACCTGCATGTCAAGATGCGAAGAACAACCTTCGGCAGTGTAGATCGTAAGTCCTGCAAGATAATAACCGGGCAGGTTGTAAGTGTGTGTTGGAAACTGAAGATTCGAAGTAGTTCCATCACCAAAATCCCACGACCAGCTTACGATTGCATCTATCCCATCCTCGTTGGCAAAGGAATAATCCGTAAAGGAAAAAGTCCCCGGGCTTGTTTGTGTATAATTAAAGTCAGCGTCGCAGAAATAATCCGGTGTTGTCGGAACATTTACTGACACACTTTCACAATAGGTGTCGCTGCATAAAACTGTACCAAGTGAAATGTCGCTTACAGTAAGACAAACATTGTAAAAACCTGCACTGGGGAAAGTGTGTAGCGGATTCGGCAGATTGCTTGTGGTGCCATCGCCAAAATCCCAAAGCCATGTGTTTACACCTCCGCTGTTGGAATAACTAAATTGCAGATCATTGCTAAATCCGGCAGAATAGTAATAAGTGGCATTGCAGACAGGCTCTGCCGAAACCATCTGGCAATAGGTATTTGAGCATCCCGTTGTGGAAGTGATGGTGAGGCACACATTATATTGTCCGTAGGCAGAATAAGTGTGAATGGGGTTGGTCAGGTTGGATGTTGTTCCATCGCCAAAGTCCCATGCCCACGAATTGATGGTGTCTGTTGAGCTTGAATAATCATAAAAGTCCACCATCAGCATATTGCTTGTGTCAGCATAAGTGTAGAAATAAGCGCTGCACGTGCTGGGCGGAGGTGTTACCGAGTCGCAGATGCTGAAATTTGCAGTCATGTTGTAATAACCCGGGTAAAATGAAAGCATCGTATCTTTGAAAACAGTGTTGCAATCGTATGTTCCGGTGGAAACAAGACCCTGTGTGTAGAAACCGCTCGTTGGATTAATAAGCGAAATGTTGTCAACATAATAACCAAGCATATCAGTGTAAACAACGTCATAAACAAAAAGCCCGCTCGGGTTCATCGTGCTGTCGGCATAAATATAAACAGCATGCGAGGCGATGGGGCTTCCCGTTGATGAGTTAGTGACATAGCCCGAAACTGTGGCAACCGTTTGCGCAAAGGTGGAGAATGCAGCAAACAGTAAAATAAGAGTAATGATTTTTCTTTTCATAGCAGATTGGTTTAAATTATATAAAAGTGGATTGTTGCAAAGTTATCATAGAGACGTTGGTTTTATTAAATGGTTGCATGTCATAAACCACAAATCTCAAATAATTTCAAGGTATAAAAGTAATAAATTATTCCGTTGCTGATATTGTTTGAAAATTATTTTCACGAAATAGTTTGAAAAAAGAAAAGAGAAAAAAGCACCTGTTGTGTTCGGTAGCCTGAAGAATACGCTTCGAAAATAACCTTATTCTCCGCCTCTTCAACCTTAATAGAAAAGGCAGCTACACAGCCAATTCAACCTTATTACTTTATTCAACCGGAAATAAGATATTAAGGTTGGAATGTCGCGGTTTTTTATTATTCTACTAAAGTTTACCCCGTTGAATAAAAGGTATCTTAAGGGTATAAAAAAACTAAAAAATAAGGTTCTTTTGAAAACCCACTTTTTTCTATTTTCTATAATCTATCTCCTATCTTCTATTTAATCACCACCATCTTCTTCCCCTCCATCCTCTATCCCAAAGTTAACAGTTGATACAAATATGTTTCCTCCAGGAATGCCGCTATCATTAATAAAAAATCATTGTTTCTCTAAATTATGAAACGAATCACGCACTTTAATCGTGTGAGGCTAAAACACACATTAGTTGCATATTCCCCAACGTATGCTCCCTCCTGAAAAGCTTTTTTAATCTTTTTTTTAATTTTTTTTCACTTTGCTATTGATATTTTGTTTTACTTTGCAGCACAAAGTACTTTTTAAAAATTTATAACCATGACAACAGAACAGGAACACCTGAAAACACTCACCGACATCCGCAGCATGATGGAAAAATCATCCAGGTTCATTTCGCTCAGCGGCCTCTCAGGCATCTTTGCAGGCTTATTCGCTTTGTTGGGTGCAGCAGGGGCTTACATTTATCTCAACATCGGCATTCTTTCGCCGGAGTATTACCTGCAGGGATACAGCGGCAGCAGTCTCAACATGAGTTTCATTACCTTTTTCCTGATTGACAGCATGACTGTCCTTGTGCTTTCCATAACTTTCGGCATATTGTTCACAGTGCGCAACTCCATACAAAAAGGTGTGCCGATATGGGGGACTATGGCAAAACTCACCATCATCAATCTGTTCATTCCGCTTGTTGCCGGGGGTGTTTTCTGCCTCGCGCTGCTCTTCCATCACCTGATTGGGTTGATTGCGCCCGTCACCCTGCTTTTTTATGGAATGGGGTTGTTCAATGCCGGGAAATATACACTCAAAGAAATTCGTGTTCTTGGAATCCTTGAAATGCTGCTTGGCCTTATTGGCTGCTTCTTTATCGGCTACGGACTTATATTTTGGGCAGTGGGCTTTGGCGTGCTGCATATCATTTACGGAACAGTGATGTACACGAGGTACGAAAGATGAAAACTATCATTGAACAGTTGAACAAAACGTTTGAAAACCGCATCAGGCTTGGCATTATGTCTATTCTGATGGTGAACGAGCGCATTGATTTCAACAACATAAAAGAAACGCTGCAGGTAACTGATGGCAACCTTGCAAGCCACGTTGCAGCTCTGGAAAAAGCTGACTATATAAAGGTGTTTAAAGAATTTGTGGGCAAAAAACCTTCCACCAGTTATGCCGCGACAAAAACCGGCAAAAAAGCATTTCACGAACACCTCAATGCACTGGAAAAATTGATAAAACAAGGAAAATGAAAAATGTTCAAAGGTTAAAGTTCCAGGTTCAAAGTTGGCAGCAATGACTATAAATGACCCAATGACCACAAATGACTTAATGACTATTGACAAATGACTAATGACAAATGACTATTGACAATAAATGAAACTTAATTTAAAATTTATAAACTTATGAAAAAAAATGATTTTATCCTGATGGCTTCAGTGGCCGCTTACAGTTTCCTGTTTTATCAGCAAACTGCCGGCGTGAATTTCTTTATCTTCAATTTGCTCCTGCTGGTTTTGTTGGTGTGGAGAGACAACACCTTGTTGAAAAACCGCAATTGGATTTTTGTTGCACTAAGCTGTTTTACTACTTCATTATTTGTTCTGATTCACGGAAACGCATGGGCAACCACCGCCAACATCATTTCACTTCTGCTCTTGTCGGCAATGAGTTTCAGCAAAGGATCCTCGGTGATCATCGGGTTGCTGCATTCTGTTTATTCCATGTTTGCTTCAATCGTTTTTATGATCCTCGACATCATCGAACGCAGAGAAAAAAAGCAGGTGGTTGAAGAAAAGAAAAGTAATTTCTGGCAGCGTTTTCTGATTTTCCTCGGAGGCTTCATCATCCTTTTCATATTGTTTCTGCTTTACCGCGCTTCGAATCCGCTTTTCAAAGATTTCACCAAGGATATCAATCTCGATTTCATCAGCCTCAATTGGGTAAGATTTACCCTGATCGGACTGGTGTTGTTGTATGGATTTTTCTACCACAGAAACATTGGAAGTCTTTTCAGATACGATACCACAACAAGTGGAAAACTCAATGCCGACGCAGTGGTGAACAATGAAAAAGGTGTCAGGAAATTCATGAATCTCGAAACTGAATGGGTGTCGGGTTTGGTACTGTTGATACTGCTGAATATTCTTATCATTTTTGTAAACATCCTCGATGCAGTTTATCTGTGGCAGGGGAGAGGATTGCCTGCAGGAATGGGCTTTTCCGAATCCGTTCATCAGGGTGTCGGCACGCTGATACTTTCAATTCTCATTGCCATCAGCATCATCCTTTTCATGTTTCGTTCAGAAATGAACTTTCATAAAAAGAACGGGGTTTTAAAGTTTTTCGCTGTACTATGGGTGATCCAGAACATTTTCATGGTTGTCTCCACCATCTACAGAAATCAGATCTACATCAGCGAATACAGTCTTACCTATAAAAGAATAGGTGTGTATATCTATCTTGCACTTGCCATAGCCGGGCTGGCTTCCACTTCCATCAAGATCATCAGGGCTAAAAGCAACTGGTATCTTTTCCGTTTCAACGGCTGGAGTTTCCTCCTTGCCCTTGTGATCACTGCGGGTTTCAATTGGGATAGCATCATCACGAGATACAACATCAACCATTCAAAATTGCTTGACGCAAAATATTTACTAGAACTGTCGAATGCCAACATTCCTGAATTGTTGATGCTGGATAATGATAAGAAGTTAACCGGAAAAATTCCTGAAGATTTAAAGGACGAAGACATATCATCCGAATTTTCACGAAGCAGGAATGATTTCATTTCGAAAACAAATCAAAACATTCTTGACTGGAAAGTGTACAATTTCCTTAATGAGCTTAAAGAAAGCGGATGGAGATCATGGTGCATTGACAAACAAAAGGTATATGACAAAATTTTCGAACTTGAAAAAGCCGGCAAGATTCCAACAATTGACCTTTCGAATTATAGTCTTTCAACAATTGATGCAATATCTTCATTCAGTCAATTAAAAACGCTGATCCTGAAAAATAATTTTCTTGCAGATATTGCAGATTTGAAAAACTTCACCAACCTTGAATCGGTTGATATTTCGGGCAACAAAATTAATAGTCTTGAAAAGCTTCCTTCTTTGAAAAAACTAAAAGAGTTTAAATTGTCGGGCAACACAGTTCATGAACTGGGCGCACTGAAAACCCTTACTGCACTTGAAACACTCGACATTTCCAACAACGGATTATTAGCATTCAAAACTCTTCCTGTGATGGACAAACTTACTTACCTTGATATTTCTGGTGATCAGATCAAAGATTATTCAAGCCTGAAAAATCTGAAGAACCTGAAAACACTTGTGCTCATGAATGCCGTGAACAGGGATGTTTCAACAATGCCAAAGCTTGAAAATCTCACGTCTCTCTGCGTAAGTCATAACAATATTTCAATGGGTGATTTCATTCTGATGAACAAACTTCTCAATTTCGATAACCTGACATCACTCGACATTTCACAAAACAACCTGGAATCCCTGAGAGCTTTTGATGTTTCGCGTCGTTCTTATGAAGAACAGAGAAACAAACCATTGTTTCCTGCTCTGAAAAAACTCAATCTAACGGGTGATAAGCTTTTCATGCTTGATGGAATTTATAATTTTCCTGCTCTTGAAGAGTTGACAGCTACTTTAAATAACATATCAAGTCTTGATGCGATCAAAGATCTCCATAGCCTGACAAGGTTGATCATTGACAATAATCAGATCAAAGATGTCAGCGACCTGCAAAACCTTACAGGATTGAAAACCCTCGACATTTCCGGAAATCCATTGACAAATCCCGAAATTATAAAAAACCTTAAGGGTCTTGATACACTCTCTGCAAACCGCATTGGTTTGGGGAACATTAATTTTGTTGCACCATTAATCAATCTGAAAGAGCTTAATCTTATTGGAAACAATATCATCAGTCTTTCGCCATTGCTAAAGCTCACCAAGCTCGAAAGCCTCAATATTACAAACAATCCTGTGACTGATTTTACTCCTCTTTACAAAATGAAAAGTTTAAAATACCTTTACATTCCTTATGTGGACAGTGAAGTTTTGAGCGCTCTGCAGGAACATCTGCCAAATACGGTGATCTATGAAAATGATATGATAATGACTGCTAAATAAAACAAACATGATAGGACACAGGATAGTTTCTGCTTTGATAGCATGGCTCAAAATGGCCATCACAGGATTGATCATTTATTCCCTGATGATGCTGCTCCTCCACGACGTACTGACAGTTGTAAGACATTTCAGTGAAGTGTTCTTTTTCTCACTTGTGAATTTTTTGTTTTTCATTTTCTCGTCAGCTTTATACTTTGTTGCGATATTGATCCCAATGAGTTTTATTGATAAAAAAGCTTTTGAAAATTCGGGAAGAATGCAATTGATGAACAGGTATCTTCCGATAGCAACGATTCTTTTTGCAGGTGTCACGCTGATTATTTTTGCAATATTTTCAGGTTTGAGAATTCCCGGAAAAGAAGTTTACATTGTCGTTCTGAACATGTACAACACTTTTTTCTTTGGGTTATTTTTCTTCATTCAGGTGGCTAAGAAAAGAGAATCGAAACTCAACTTTTGATCATGGAAAACTCAACAATTATTTATGGTGTAAAAGTGAAAAACAATTCTTTTTCTTTGAAAAAACGCTTTCAGAGTTTCAGATATGCTTTCAATGGATTGAGGGTTTTGTTCAGATTTGAACACAATTCAAGGATCTATCTGCTTTGCACTGTTTCTGTTGTTGCTCTTGGCTTCATTCTGCATATTTCAATCTCTGAATGGCTGGCAATTTTGATCCTTACCGGCATGGTGTTTATTCTTGAAATAATAAACTCTTCCATTGAACACCTTGCTGATTTTGTTTCGCCCGGCTATTCGGAGAAAATTAAAATTGTAAAAGACCTTGCAGCAGCAGCCGTACTTGTTGCTGCAATAGTTGCTGTTATTACCGGATTAATAATTTTTGTACCTAAAATATTTTGATCATGAAAGGAATTATAAAAAACACTTCAAGGAGCAATGTCACTTACCTGTTGTTTTTGATGAGCGCATTTTGTTTTTTCTTATCGCTTACAAGAGTATTCTTTTCTTCAACCACTTTTTATTTGTTTCTCAATAAAAATCTTTTCCTTTCGTTCATTCCCTGGCTTATCAGCAGTGTGATCCTGAAATGGAAATTTGTGAGGAAAAGTTTTATCCTGAAATGGGGAAGCTTTCTTGTCTGGCTTGTTTTCTTTCCAAATTCACTATACATTTTCACTGACTTGTTTCATCTGCGCTGGCAAAGTGCATTCCCGATCTGGTTCGATTTTATTTTGATCACTTCCTTTGCCTGGACTGGCTTCATGTTCGGACTCATCAGCCTGTTCGACATTGAAAAGTTCTTCATCAACTTCGTTAGCCAGGCAAATGTCAATATAATTCTGGCTGTACTTTTATTCATTGGAAGCTTTGGAGTGTATATTGGCCGCTTTCTGAGATGGAACAGTTGGGATGTGGTTACCCGGCCCTTCGCATTATTTTTTGATCTCAGTCACAAAGTCGAACATCCCTTTGTTTATAAAGGCGCATGGGCAATGACAATCTTGCTGGGAGTAATGTTGAACATGATCTTCTGGTCCGTCAGGTTGATTAAGAATAAAACGGTTTTATAGAGTTTAGAGTTTACGTTTCATTGTTGACTCAAATATCAATTAATGACCAAATGACCACAAATAACTCAATGACTATTGACTATTGACTATTGACTATTGACAAATGACAAATGACAAATAACAAGATCCTCAAAACAATTATCTGGATTACCATTTTCAGCATAGCCATGGCCTACATGGAATCTGCTATAGTTGTCTATTTACGCGCTCTTTATTTCCCGGAAGGGTTTGCGTTTCCATTGAAGATGGTGGAGAAAAATATCATAGTTACAGAATTTTTCAGAGAAATAGCCACCGTCATCATGTTGGCGGGGGCAGGAATTCTGGCAGGCAGAAAAGGCATTGAAAAGTTTGCTTTCTTTATCTATTCCTTTGCTGTTTGGGATATTTTCTACTATGTTTTTCTGAAAGTCTTGCTCAATTGGCCTGAGTCTTTTCTCACATGGGATATTCTCTTCCTTGTTCCTTTAACCTGGGTTGGACCGGTGATTGCTCCAATTATCAATTCCCTTACCATGATCCTTCTTGCAGGCTGTATAGTTTTCTTTACTGAAAAGAAAAAGGCTGTGAAGGTTGGCCGGATTGAATGGACTTTACTTATTACCGGGTCGCTTGTTGTTATTTTTTCCTACACTGAAGAATACATGAGGTATATGCTGACGGGGTATTCAATGACCGAACTCATTGGAATTACTAACAGCAATGAGATCATGAAATATGCCTGCACCTATGTTCCCCGGCATTTCAACTGGTATATATTCGGTGGTGGAGAGGTCATGCATCTTGCTGCAATTTTTATTTTTTGCAGAAAAATGATTAGAAATATTTGAATGTCTGTAATTATACCAGAACGCATGTACAATGTGTTATGATAATTTGTTTTTCCTGCAATTTAAATCGCAGACACTTTAATAACAATAGATTTGAAAGCCAAACTCTGTCTGTCAAATTTATTACTGTTAAAGAAGCGCACGAATGCTCCACACTTTACTCAGGTATCTGATTTTTTCAGGAAGAATACTTCGCACTTTGCGAAGATAACTGATTTTTTTAAAAAGTAAACTGCGCATTTTGGGAAGTAAACTGCGCACTTTGGGAAGTAAACTGCGCACTTTGCGAAGGTAACTGATTTTTTTAGGAAGTATACTGCGCATTTTAGGAAGTAAACTGCGCATTTTGGGAAGTATACTGCGCATTTTGGGAAGTATACTGCGCACTTTGCGAAGGT
>CAISZK010000315.1 GCA_903889915.1 uncultured Bacteroidota bacterium | reverse complement strand
GAACAATTATCAGGATTGGCTTGGCGGAGTTAGCCTATACAGAATTTACAGAAAAGTTGATGATGTTCCCGATCCGAATCCCTTGGTAACACTTCCGCCAACTACTTTAAATTATATTGATGATGTGTCAGCATTGACTGAAACCACAGGAAAATTTGAATATCAGGTTCAGGCTGTTGAAGGTCCCGGAGATCCTTATCTCGTAACAGATACCAGTGTTTCAAACGACGCAATAGCGCTTCAACCGCCAAGGTTTTATGTTCCCAATGCTTTTGCACCAAAAGGATTGAATAACATTTTTATTCCTGTGAATGTATTTGTCAATTCCGAAGATTATCTGTTCTCCATTTACAATCGCTGGGGCATGATCATATTCTCTACTTCCGATACAAAGATGGGATGGAACGGAACTTTTGACGGGTTGCCATCGCCACAAGGAGTCTATGTTTATTCTATAAAATACAAAAACTCCCAGGGCAAAACCGTTCAGAAATCAGGAACGGTCACTCTTCTCAGGTAAATTCTATTACCCGAATTTTCTTATTCTGCTTTTAAATTAATGGTGAAATTGAGTGGTTTTTCCTGAGGGACCCAAGGAAAGAGAATGATTTTTTTGGTGATAAGGGAGAAAAGATTTTCAAATGACAACCTATGCAGAGAGCAGTATTTTCAATAAAAGCGGACAACCTTACATCACCAGTGAATGAACTTATTTTTTGATCCTTTCAATGAGTATCTCCCAAACCAGTTCACTTTCAAAACCGCGTGAAATAGCAAAAAAAGCAAGCTTATTATTTCTCAGGAAAATGTTTGTTTCTTTAATTTCCCTGTTTTTCTTCTCAATGATATTCTTTAAAATTTCCCGGTAATCATCTTCATTGATTTCAGCGAGGGCATGGCGGATACAGTAATCAGAGATTTTTCTGTGCTTTAATTCCTTCTTTATTTTATTTCTTCCCCAATTTTTAATTCTGAATTTCCCGCCGGCATATGCTTTTGCAAAACGTTCTTCATTCAGAAAACCTTCGGAAATCAGTTGTGAGATCAAGGCTTCCACATCTTCGCTGTGCAACCCCCAATAATAAAGTTTATCACGCACCTCCTGATGGCAGCGTTCCTGATAAGCGCAATAATCAAGGGCTTTCCTGTATGCCTCCTCTTTGGAATAGAATTTCTTTTTCGCTTCCATGATTGATTAAATGCTAAATTGCTGAACTGCTAAATTGCTTATTTGTGTTTCACAAAACAACTAACGACTAACAACAAACCACTAACGTTACAACTTAATCTCGTCGTCGTCTTTATTAAAAAAATGATATTCCAGAAAATGGTATGAAGACATAGGAATGATCCTGATCTTTTTTCTGAATTTGAAAAACCATCTGAGCCTGATTGAGAACAGACCTTTTGTGAGATATGCGTAGATATAAGGATGGATGCACATCTTCAGATATTTTTCATTCTGCTGGTGAAGCAGGTACTTGATATTATTTTCAATGTCATCAATCAAAACAATGCTTGCTTTGATTTCACCGGAACCATCGCAAACAGGACATTTTTCAACTGTTTCGATATTCATCTCCGGACGCACCCTTTGACGGGTGATCTGAACAAGACCGAATTTACTCGGTGGAAGAATGGTGTGTTTGGCACGATCATACTTCATTTCATCTTTCAGCTTCTCATAAAGAAGACGCCTGTTAAGACCGTTATGAAGGTCAATAAAATCAACTACGATAATACCGCCCATATCACGCAACCTTAATTGGCGTGCTACTTCCGTTGCAGCTTCAAGATTTACTTCAAGTGCGTTTTGCTCCTGGTTGTTTTCTGCATTGGTGCGATGTCCGCTGTTCACATCAATAACGTGCATAGCTTCCGTATGCTCGATGATCAGATAGGCGCCACTCTTAAAGGAAACATTTTTCCCGAACGAAGTTTTAATTTGCTTCTCAACTCCAAAATGTTCAAAGATGCTTGTCTTGCCTTTGTAGAGTTTTACGATATCCTGCAGGTCGGGAGATATTGTCCTGACATAAGATTTTGTTTCCTCAAATAATCGCTGATCATTTACGTGAATGCTGTTAAAAGAAGCATTCAAAAGATCCCTCAGGATAGCCGAAGTTCTGTCAAGTTCACCAATTGCTTTCGAAGGTGGCTTTGCAACTTTCAGCATTTCGGTCATGCTTTTCCATTTCACAACCAAGTCGCGCATGTCTGCATCAAGCTCAGCGACCATTTTATTTTCAGCAACAGTGCGAACAATAATGCCGAAATTCTTTGGTCTTATGCTTTGAGCAAGTCTTTTCAGGCGGTTTCGTTCTTCAGGGTTTTTGATCTTCTGTGAAACGGAGATCTTATCCGAAAAAGGAACAAGTACCATATACCTTCCTGCTAAAGAAAGGTCAGAACAAACGCGCGGGCCCTTAGTAGAGATAGGTTCTTTGGCAACCTGAACAAGAATTTGATGATTTACGCTAAGGACATTTGAAATCTTTCCGGTCCTTTCAATATCTTTTTCCAATTGAAATCCTTCAAGAGTGTTACCAGTCAGTTTTCCTGACATGGCCATTTTAATGAATTTATTCAGTGATTGAAATTGTGAACCCAGATCAAGGTAATGAAGGAAAGCATCCTTTTCATACCCTACATCAACAAACGCTGCATTTAATCCCGGAATAATCTTTCTGACTTTCCCCAGATAAACATCTCCAACTGCATAATTCTTGCCGCTTGTATCTTTGTTTAGCTCAACCAATCGCTTATCTTCAAGTAGAGCGATTACAACTTCAAACTGGTTGGCATCTATAATTAATTCTCTGTTCACTAAAGGTCAGATTAATTGAAATAATCCCCGAAAAGGAGATTGAAATGAGGAGTAAAAAAAATTATTAAATCAAATAATAACATAACGCCCCCTTACGGAGACATTATGTTATTATTAATAAAGAAAACATTGTGAACGTTCAATAAGAAAAAGGACTATTTCTTTTTATGTCTGTTCTTTCTCAAACGTTTTTTACGTTTATGCGTAGACATTTTGTGCCTTTTTCTTTTCTTTCCGCTTGGCATACATTAATTTTTTAAATTGATTTTAAAATACTTTCTGAAAAGAAATTATTTTACATGTTTCTTAACGTCGTTCACAAAAGTTTTAGCTGGTTTAAAAGCGGGGATTTTATGAGCAGGGATAATGATTGTTGTATTCTTTGAGATGTTTCTACCTGTTTTTTCAGCGCGTTTTTTAACTATAAAACTGCCAAAACCTCTCAAATAAACATTGTCACCTTTTGCTAAAGATGCCTTCACTGCATTCATGAAAGATTCAACTGTTGCCTGTACTGCAACTTTTTCAACTCCGGTTTTTCCAGCAATAATTGCTACGATTTCTGCTTTTGTCATAACTTCACTAATTTAGGTTATTATTAAATTATTATTAAATTTGGGTTGCAAAGATATACTTTTTTATTTCGATTGAAAAAATATTTTTGCTTTTTTTGCGTATAATTCTCTCAATATTAAATTTATTTGACCCCTAATATGAATTTTGCTTCTGAAATTACTGTCTGGTACAGGCGAAATCAACGAAAACTTCCCTGGCGAAACACGCAGGATCCTTACAGAATTTGGCTTTCTGAGATCATCATGCAACAGACCCGTGTGGAACAAGGGCTGAATTATTACAATAAATTTGTTGAAACATTTCCGACTGTTGCTGATCTTGCAAATGCGCATGATGACGTTGTGATGAAGCTATGGCAGGGACTTGGCTATTATTCCAGGGCAAGAAACCTTCACTACACAGCAAAGCAAATCGTGAAAAATTATGGCGGTATTTTCCCCAACGAATTTAAAGAAATAAGGGCATTGAAAGGAATTGGCGATTATACTGCATCAGCAATAGCATCGTTTGCATTCAACAAACCCTATGCTGTAGTTGATGGGAATGTGATGCGGGTAATAACAAGAATTTTTGGCATCACTGAACCGATTGATAAATCAAATGCAAGAAAAAAAATCAACAAAATTGCTGAAGAATTACTGCCTCATGAAAATCCGGGGTTGTATAATCAGGCTATAATGGAATTCGGCGCAATTCAATGCAAGCCTGCCAATCCTTTGTGTGAGGAATGTTGCATGAATAAAATTTGTTTCGCTTTTGAAAATAAAATGGTCAGCGGTATCCCTTTTAAAACAAAGAAAAATGCCGCAAAGAAAAGGCATTTGAATTACCTTATTATAAGTCTTCATAAAGGCAAAGCCATATACCTTTATATTAATAAGAGAACCGGGAACGATATTTGGAAAAATCTTTATGACTTTCCGAGTATTGAAACTAACGAAATGCAGGAGCCCGCTGTGCTTATTCAATCCCGGCAATGGAAATCAATTTTCAATAATAAAAAATATGTCATCACAAAAGTCTCGGATATTTTCAAACATCAATTAACTCATCAAACAATTTATGCACGCTTTTATGAAATTTCAATCAAATCCCCACTTACAATTCATGACCCGAAAATTATCTTAGTTGACGAAAACGACTTGAAGGAATATGCCATTCCACGCTTGATTGATAAGTATCTTCAGTTGCGATGACAACTAATTTTATGTTGACCTTATTTATAGCGATTAAAATAAATTTTCGATTTTATGTTCCGGTTTAAATGTTTTTTATACTTTTGAAACAACAAATAAATGTTTAACACTTAAAATAAATTTTTATGGCTGGAGTAAATAAAGTAATATTACTGGGTCACCTAGGAAAGGATCCCGAAATACGCACAACTGAAAATGGCGTTAAAGTTGCAACTTTTTCGCTTGCTACTTCCGAATCATACAAGAATAAGGAAGGTCAAAAGATAGATCAGACAGAATGGCATAACATAGTAATATGGCGCGGACTTGCCGAAATCGCTGAAAAATTTCTAAAAAAAGGTTCGCAAGTTTACCTTGAAGGAAAAATCAGGACTAGAAACTGGGACGATAAGGAAGGTATTAAAAGATATACTACTGAAATTATTGTTGATAATCTGAACTTAGTTGGAACAAAAAGAGATGAAGCTCCACCTCTTCCAATTGAACCTGATATAATGCCAAAAGCTTCAATGGCACCGGGACCAGATGATGACCTTCCATTTTAATAATTAAAATTTCAGTTCATCAAAACACAAAAGCAGGAGAATCGCTCTCCTGCTTTTGTGTTTTTCGCATTTAAGATTTAGTGAAATTCAAAAATTATTGATGGTTTTTCAAATCTATTGGCTACTCAAATTATGTGTAATAAAACAAAGTAATAAAATAGCCTTGGAAGGGCTATAGGGTGCAATCTAAGTAAAAATAATATTTGCGAAAGCTGTGAGTATTTCACTCATACTATACTATGATTCAATCAAATTACTCACTTTAGTAAATGCTTTAAAAGCCAATAACAACACACTTCGGAATGATTCCGCAGTGGTTCTGAATCATTCCGCACTAGTTCGGAATCACTCAGAAGTGGTGCGGAATCATTCCGAAGTGGTTCTGGATCATTCCGCACTAGTTCGGAATCACTCAGAAGTGGTGTAAAATCATTCAGAAGTGGTGCGGAATCATTCAGCACTGGTTCGGAATCATTCCGAAGTGGTGTAAAATCATTCAGCACTGGTTCGGCATCACTCCGAACTGGTGTAAAATCATTCAGAAGTGGTGCGGAATCATTCAGCACTGGTTCGGAATCATTCCGAACTGGTGTAAAATCATTCTGAAGTAGTGCGGAATCATTCAGCACTGGTTCGGCATCACTCCGAAGTGGTGTAAAATCATTCAGCACTGGTTCGGCAACACGTCGCAGTGGTTCGACAGATTGCCGTACCACTTCAGGTAGTCCCCGAACCAGTGCGAAGGCTATCCGAAGTGGTGTAAAACCATTCTGGAATAGTTCGACAACGTGCCGCACCATTTCAGGAAGACTCCGAACTGGTGCGGCGTATAACTGAAGTGGTTCGGAATGATTCCGAACCACACCTGTTCAGGAAAGCATCCCTTCAATTTTTATTCGTTGCATTTCAAATTTAATTCGAATTTCTTTTTTGCTAAAATTTATTTTACCATCCTGCTCATGCGCATCAATATTTGTATGGAATTTCGTGACCTTATTTTAAAAAGTCTTTTCCGTGTCTTCTATTAATTTGTATATTTGTCGCTGATAAAAAAACAAACATAATTCTAGTAAAAATGGAAAAAAGTAAATTTCTGAATGAGACCATAGAGCATATTGATATTAAAAAGTACAACATAGTTCCAATGATTGACGCCATGAAGAACATGGCCTTTCAGGCAAGGAACCTGAACCGTGCAGCAGAAATTTTTGATCTGATGCAGAAGGACAAAGAATGTACCGTTTTCCTTACTCTCGCCGGCTCTCTGATATCTGCAGGGTTGAAACAGGTCATCGTTGACCTGGTTAAAAATAACATGATTGATGCGATTGTTTCAACGGGAGCAAATATTGTGGACCAGGATTATTTTGAAGCATTGGGATTCCGCCACTATAAAGGAAGTCCGTTCCAAAACGACGCTGAACTTCGCAATCTTGGCATTGACAGAATTTATGATACGTACATTGACGAAGATGAACTGAGAATTTGTGATGAAACCATTGGAGAAATTGCAAACAGTCTTGACCCAAAGCCATATTCTTCCAGAGAGTTTATCATTGAAATGGGGAAATTTCTTGACAAGAATGATAAGTACAAATCATCCAGAGAAGACTCAATAGTTTATCAGTGCTACAAAAAAGGAGTGCCTATTTTTGTTCCTGCATTTTCCGATTGTTCGGCAGGTTTTGGTCTGGTTCACCATCAGTGGAACCACCCGGAAAAACAGGTAAGCATTGATTCAGCAAGGGATTTCCTTGAAATTACCAAAATAAAAATAAACAATAAAGTGACCGGCATTTTCATGATCGGTGGTGGTGTTCCTAAGAATTTTGTGCAGGATATTGTTGTTGCCGCCGAGGTTTTAGAATTCGATGTTCCAATGCACAAATATGCAATTCAGATCACTGTTGCCGACGAAAGAGATGGCGCTTTATCAGGCTCGACGCTGAAAGAAGCAAGCTCCTGGGGCAAAGTTGACACTACTTTCGAACAAATGGTGTACTCTGAAGCTACTATTGCAATGCCTCTGATTGTTGGATATTCATACCACAAAGGCAGCTATAAGGTAAGGAGCGAACGCCGTTTGAATGACTCATTGTCGAAATAGGTTGCAGGGTATTGCCACATTTTTTAATCAAAAGTTTGACTGAATAGGAATATTGTTAAAACATCAAAAGAAAATTTTAATCATTAACAAAATTTAGCTTTTCACACAATAATTAAGGAAATGTTGCGTTATGCAGGTGATAAACAGGTTTGTGACATTCATCTTTAGAAGCAACAATATCCATCAATAAACATTTTTATTTTTTTCGGACCTGTTTTCCGTTAGTTTAATTTATTTGTTATCAAAATAATTTTTATTTTTACAAACTTATTGCCATACACGTGTCTGATAGAATTGTAATTATACCTACGTATAAGGAGCGCGAGAATATCGAAAAGATAATCCGTAAAGTTTTCTCCCTGCCTATAGAATTTGATATTTTGGTTGTCGAAGACAACTCGCCTGATGGTACTGCAGATATAATCCGCGGACTGATGAAGGAATTCAGTAACCGGCTTTTCATGGAGGAAAGAAAAGGCAAACTGGGACTGGGAACAGCTTATATCCATGGATTCAAATGGGCATTGAAAAAGGATTATAAATTCATCTTTGAGATGGATGCCGATTTCTCACATAACCCTGATGATCTTTTGAAACTGTATAATGAATGTGCAAATAAAAATGCAGATGTTGCAATTGGCTCAAGATATATCACCGGTGTGAATGTTGTCAACTGGCCAATGGGAAGGGTGATCATGTCATACTATGCATCATCGTATGTCAGGGTTGTGACAAGAATGAAGATCAGGGATACCACAGCAGGATTTAAGTGTTACCGTGCAGAAGTTTTAAAAGCTATAGATCTCGACAGGATCAAATTTACAGGCTATGCTTTCCAGATCGAAATGAAATTTACAGCATGGAAACTTGGATTTAATATTGTGGAAGTACCCATCATTTTTACTGACAGAACCGAGGGTCAGTCAAAAATGAGCAAAGGCATTTTTAAAGAAGCAATACTTGGAGTGATCAGGTTGCGCCTCGACAGCTTGTTTAGAAAGTACAGAAGACTTGAAGCATAAAAAAATAAAAAGGTTAATAATAAAAGGTATGGTTGAAACCATACCTTTTTATTTAGATACATGAGAACGATAATAAAAAATGCAACAATAGTCAATGAGGGCAGAACGTTTAAGGGTTCTGTGGTTATTGAAAACAACCTTATTGAAAAAGTGATTGAAGGGACTGCTGAGAATTTAAAAGTTGAAGATGCAGAGATCATCAATGCTGAAGGAAAATATTTATTTCCGGGTGTGATTGACGACCAGGTACATTTCAGGGAGCCGGGACTTACACACAAAGGGGATATTTATTCCGAATCAAAAGCTGCTGTTGCCGGCGGTATCACTTCATTTATGGAAATGCCAAATACCGTCCCCAATGCGACAACGATTGATATTCTTGAAGAAAAATACAAAATTGCTTCTGAAAAATCTTTTGGAAATTATTCGTTTTACATGGGAGCCACAAATGATAATATTGATGAGCTTCGAAAAATAGACAACAGCAATGTTTGCGGAATTAAAACTTTCATGGGATCATCAACCGGCAATATGCTTGTTGACAAATTGGAATCATTGCAACAGATATTTGCATTGAATAGCCTGATCGCAGTACATTGCGAGGATGAAAATACCATCAAAGAAAATCTCCGGAAACAAAAAGAGATCTACGGCGAAAACATACCTGTTTCTATGCATCCCGTTATCAGGAATGCCGAAGCCTGCATGAAATCATCATCTTTTGCAGTAGAACTTGCAAAACAAAATAACACCCGCCTGCATATACTGCACTTGTCCACTGCTGATGAAATGGATCTTTTAACCAATACGATCCCGTTAGCTGAAAAGAAAATTACCTCTGAGGTTTGTGTGCATCATCTTTGGTTTTCTGATGAAGATTATAATGAAAAGGGAGTACTCATCAAATGGAATCCCGCCATAAAATCAGCGAACGACAGAGCCGCATTGTGGGAAGCCCTTGATAACGGGAAATTAGATATTGTGGCAACAGACCATGCACCTCACACAATAGAAGAAAAAAACAAAACTTATCTGAATGCACCTTCCGGCGGACCATTGGTTCAGCATTCGTTGATTGCAATGCTGGAATTTTTTCATCAGGGGAAAATATCTCCCGAAAATATTGTCAACAAAATGTGTCATGCACCTGCTGTTTGTTTCAAAGTATCAAAACGCGGATTTATTCGCCCCGGATATTATGCCGACCTTGTCCTTGTTGACCTGAATTCGCCATGGAAGGTTAATAAATCAAACATTCTTTCAAAATGTAAATGGTCCCCTTTTGAAGGAACAATTTTTCAGTCTCAGATAACTCATACTTTCGTAAACGGTTATCCGGTATATCGCAATGGCATTTTTGATGAGACTCAAAAAGGAATGAGGTTGCAATTTGAGAGAGAATAGTTATTTTTGCAGGATATGAAAGCAATAAACTTCCTGTGTATTTCCCTGTTGGTTTTGATGATTTCTTGTGGAGAGAAAAAAGACAGTGTGGGTAAAAAAACCCCTCCTGCTGAAATTGTAACTCCCGAGCAAATGAAAGAAGTGCTTGTTGATGTTCTTTTAACCGAAGGTGCAATTGGCACTGCTGAGATGAAGCATCACGATATTAAATACCAGGCTTTACACTATTATAGCTACATTCTCAAAAAACACAAAATGACCAACCAGCAGTTCAATGAAAATTTCAATTACTACGCCGGCGACGTTGATCAGATGGAGAAAATAATCAATGATGTGATCAGTGAACTCAGCGAAAAAGAAGGAATGATCAGGAAAAAATAATAATTACAGGACCCACCTGATATTATTTTCTATTCTATTTACTAAACACAGCCGAACAGGTATCAATATCAGCACCGGTATTCACATAATAATTCCAGGTGATCTGGTTGTGACTGCTGTTAATGTTTCCGCTCCCCCTTATGTTAAGTGTATTCACTGTTTGACCCGGAACTGTCACATTGTTATTAGCAACAATACCATAAATACTCTGACTCGTTCCTATCTGGTAGAAATTTGAGAGAAGAACCTGTGCGGTGTTATTTTGGTTCAGGGTTATCCCCACTGAGAAAGCAGAAGAACCATTCAGGTGGCTTGTTTCATTGCATGACCATGTGCCAACAAAATTAGCCCTCGGATCTCCGGTTGGCGTAATATTGTTTGTATCGTTAGGATTACAGGCATAAATTAGCATAGCCAATAACGAAATAATGAATGCGGAGCGTATTATGTTTTTCATAAATCAAATTTATAGGTGACTTTCTATTACAATATTTATGCCATAGAACAGATTGCAAATTTAGGAAAATTTAATAAAATAGACAGTAGAAATTGTCATTCCTAAAATTTTATGCTTCA
The DNA here is from genome assembly GCA_903889915.1 of uncultured Bacteroidota bacterium. GTDB lineage: Bacteria > Bacteroidota > Bacteroidia > Bacteroidales > CG2-30-32-10 > CAISZK01. The sequence continues at coordinate 1,825 of CAISZK010000315.1, read as the reverse complement.
AATATTTTAGTAATTTTGCCGACCACTTAATTGTGAGTGTTATGCATCGGTTCGCAAAACCACAGCCAAACAATTACATTATTTGACTCATGGCAAACGACTTTATTAACAGTAAGAAATTTTTAAATTATGTCAATTAAAGTAAACAATATTACCAAAAACTACGGGGCTCAAAAAGCTTTGAATGATGTGTCATTGAAAATAGATGCAGGTGAAATTGTAGGGCTTGTAGGACCCAACGGAGCAGGCAAATCTACCTTGATGAAGATTATCACATGTTATTTGCCCCAAACTTCGGGTGATGCCTTTGTTTGCGATTTTAATGTAATTGAACATTCTCTCGAAGTCCGCAAAAAAGTAGGATATCTTCCGGAACACAATCCTCTTTACCTGGATATGTACGTTATTGAATTCCTCGAATTCATCGGGGGCATTTATAAACTCGGAAAAAACCTGAAAAGCCGTGTAGCCGAAATGATGGAAATAACCGGACTGGAATTGGAAAGAAAAAAGAAGATCGGCGCTTTATCAAAAGGATACAGGCAAAGAGTTGGACTTGCACAGGCGCTGATCCATAATCCCGAAGTGTTGATACTTGATGAACCAACATCAGGTCTTGACCCAAACCAGATCATAGAAATTAGGAATCTGATAAAAGAAATAGGTAAAGAAAAAACTGTGCTTTTCTCGACCCACATCATGCAGGAGGTAGAGGCCATTTGCAATAAAGTCATCGTGATTGACAAAGGAAAGATCGTTGCTGACAGGACTACCGCTGATATGCATAAGTTCACAGCAAATGTTCAAATGATCTCTGTTGAATTTGACACCAAAGTTGAAAAATCAGAATTGCTTAATATCCCCGGCGTTCTTGATGCGATAGCTGTAAAAGATTTTCTGTGGAGTATAAGAACTGAGCCGGATAAAGATGCAAGACCTGAAATTTTCAAATTCGCTGTAAAGCATAATATCACCGTGCTTTCAATGAACATGGAAGAGCAAAGCCTTGAAGAGACCTTTCATCAACTTACCCAATCAGGTATTCAGTAATTTTTACAGCAGTTACTTGTTGTAATTGATTACAAAATGTAGCATCGAGCTTCTTCCTTAAAAGGGATTTTTTTCATTTTCTTAAATAAATTATTTGCAGTATAAATTTATTTAGTACTTTTGCCTTCTCTTTGTGGAAAAATTTGATTGATTGCAACCACTTTAAAAAATGCTAAAACAATTAGTTTTAGCCCTTCTGTCAAATAAATTCCAAAAGAAATAAATATTAAAGAAGTCAATAGCCATTGGTCAATTGTCATTTATTAAAATTTTAAATTATAAATCTTAAATCCAAAATTAAAATGAGTTATTTATTCACATCAGAATCAGTATCTGAAGGGCATCCTGATAAAGTTGCCGATCAGATATCCGACGCATTGGTTGATGCGTTCATTGCAGCTGACCCTGATTCAAAGGTGGCATGCGAAACTCTTGTAACTACCGGATTAGTGGTTTGCAGCGGAGAAGTCAGAACCAAAGGATATGTTGATATCCAGAAAATCGCGAGGGGAGTGGTCGAAAAGATTGGATATACGAATGCCGATTATAAATTCGAGGCAGAATCGTGTGGCGTTATTTCCACCATTCATGAGCAATCGGACGATATTTTCATGGGCGTTGACCGCGGTGATTTTGAAAACCAGGGCGCCGGTGACCAGGGTATGATGTTCGGATATGCATCTAATGAAATGGCGAATTACATGCCGCTTCCAATAGAACTTGCCCACATCTTATTGCAGGAACTGGCTGCCATCAGAAAAGAAGGCAAACTGAT
>CAISZK010000314.1 GCA_903889915.1 uncultured Bacteroidota bacterium | reverse complement strand
TTACTTGAATGGTATGTGAAAAAGGCTCCACATCTTAATGAACCGCTGTTTACGCGACCCGTACGATCAGTGGTGTGAGAGGCGCACTCCGTCCGGCAATACCGGGCGGAGCCGTCTACTCGATTATCATTAGTGCGATTATTCTTTTATAAATTTCCCTGTCATGATGCCTTTTTCTGTCTGTACTTTTATGATGTAAACCCCACTTGCAAAGTCTGAAATATCAATGTCGGTTTTATTATCTTTAATTTTTAATCTTTTTATTATTTGTCCTTCAATATTTAAAATTTCTATTTCTGGTTTTTGTTTGGTTTCTATTGTTATATTATTTGTTACTGGATTGGGATAAATCTCTATAGACAAATCTACTTTAGGAGAATTATATTCTGATAAACCTGCCGGAGGACAATATACTTGATTTGCTGCTATTGCACTTGATTGTATATCGGCAAGACTGTCGCCAACTATAAGAGCAAATGCAATTATAGTCGAATCACCAGGAGAAAGCATGAACGGTCCAGCGGAAATCATATCAGAAACATCATTTCCCGTTCCAAATACTCCAGCGGAATTACGGTTAGTTTTTATCGCTTGATATTTATAATAAGATGAAAATCCATTTAAGATATTCAAACTATAACTTGTTCCATTACTTGAACCATCATTATCGAATGCATAATGATGTATTATTACGTTGTTGCATGTAAGAGATTTAATTGCTGCATAAGTACCGCCCTGTGAAGGGTAGCAATAACTCATTTTATTTGCTGTGTCAAAATTTGCTCTATCACTAGAGCCACTGTCAGGGGTGCTAATATTCCAATCTATATAAATACCGGCATAAAGAGTGTTAAGCGAATTAAAGCCAGTATTTTTAATATTGTATTCAAGGACAATAAACTTATCATAAGGAAAAGTATCCCATGCAAATGCTCTGTGTTTAACAGTAATATCTAGTTTGGAGATACCTGCAAGGCTATCATTGAAAACACCTTCTACTTCTTCACTCGCACCTAATTGTGGAGTAACATTGTGTACTGTCTGAGTCGTATACCAGTCATCATCAAAAGTTCCCAACACACTTCCATATATATTATCATCAACACTAGCAGATGAGTTTCCGACAAGAAGCCCTCCACACATCATTAATGTTGTGCCAGAATTATATGTAATTCCAACACCTTGTAAATAATTGTTTTGATTGTAACCGATTTTTCCCTTACTCGTGATTGTTACTGCAATTTTATTTGTATCAATTGTAATGTAACTTTGTGGAAATGCCGATAAGTTAAAAGATAATAGAACGGTAAAGATTATAACTTTTTTCATCTTATTTCATTTTATTGTGAGTTTGTATGGTCTTAAATAAAATCATCAAATGTGTCTATCCGGTTTTTTTTCTTCGCATTAATGATAACGTTTCTGTTGCTGCTAGGCAGCAATATCTACTATATTTTTACTGTGGCAGCAACTTGATTTTTGACTTTGGAGCTGCTTGTAATTAGCCACATAACTTTTTTGTTTTTTATTTTTTAACTAAATGTTTTTTTAAGTTTTCTCTATCTCCTCAGGATTTTGTCTGCAATCAAATATGTTTACAATTTCAATTTGTTTTTTGTCAAAATTTATCCAGTAAATGATCTTATAGTTTTTATAGACCAGGTATCTGAATTCCTGTAGCCTGCCAGCCAAAAGCATTTCTTTCTGTCCTATAAAGGGGCTTTTTTCAAGTTTTGTTGAGTGATTAATTATTCCATCAACTAATTTATGTGCAACTTTCAAATTTGCCTTTAAACTATAGTATTCAAAAATGTCTTCCAACTTTTCCTCAGCAAATTGAGTCCAGTAAACTGTCAGTCCCATTTTTTTGTTTTTTCTTTCAACTCTTTTGCTGTTATTATTCTTCCTTCTTCCGAATCTTTCATTGCCTGATCAATTTCCTGGTTAAACTGCTCCATGCTCATTGGAGTTATTTTTTTTTCGTACATTTCACTTTTTTTCTTACGAAGTAAATGTTCAAGACCGCTAATAATTTCTTCATTTTGCAACCTGAGAAATTCCTGAACAAAGTTTATTTTTCTTGCCTGTAAATCCATTTTGCTTATTTGTTTTTGCTGTAATTTTATTTCTTTAAAATTCTAAATTGTCCAGTGGGCTTTTTATCTGCTCCATTCCTTTGTGAGTAATATGCGTATATATTTCGGTGGTTTTACTTGAACTGTGTCCAAGCAATTCCTGGATGTAACGCAAGTCAGTTCCTCTTTCTAAAAGATGCGTAGCAAAACTGTGTCGCAATGTATGCACAGTTGCCTTCTTTAAAATTTTTGCATCCTGGCAGGCTTTATGGAATATGTGCTGAATACTCGATTCAGCATATTGTTCGCCTTCCTGCCCTTCAAAAAGCCAATCTTTCGGTTTATATTCTTTAAAATAATTCCTCAAAATTATTAATAATTTTTCTGATAGCAAACTATTTCTGTCTTTTTTTCCTTTAGCTCCTTTTATTATTATTGTTTTTCGACTACTATCAATATCTGCAATTCTCAAATTAATTACTTCGCTTATCCTTAGCCCTGCTGAATAAATTGTGAGTAAAATTGCTTTATGCTTTAAATTTTTTACACTATTTATAATCCGCATTACTTCTTCTTCACTCAAAACATTGGGAAGAGTTTTTTCAGCGAATGGTCTGTCAATATAAACATAGGGTAACTTCTTTTGTCCACAAACTTTTTCATAGTAAAATTTACCCCGTAGGATTAAAATAATTCCCCAATCTATTTCTCAAATATATTTTTCCATTACCAGATTTAAGGTATTTTTCTCTTCGTGTTGCATCCTGTTGGTTTAAGCATCCTTCATAATAAATAAGTTTTAATGGTCGTCTGTTTTTTGTGGATTCAACTTTGCCATCATTATGAAGTTGTAATCTGTTTCTAATATCTGAAGTATAACCTGTATACATCAAATTATCTTTTTCGCTTAGTAAAACATAAACGTAATAGTACATGGTTTATATTATTTTAATCCAACGGGGTGAATTGCATTTATAATTTGATTTTGAAAAGAAGATGATACCTTACGTTTTTCTACAAGGTACAACAAATAATTTTTAATATCCTCCTGTGTTATTTCATCAAGTTTTTTAGAAGAATAATAATTGATAAAATCAGTGAAAGCCACAGTATATGTGCGTATCGTGTTATCACTATACCTGATTAGTTTTAATTTTTCTAAGTATTCCTCCGGTATTTGGCGTTCATTACCATAATTCTTTTTCTCTTTACTGCCTTTATCTTTCACACTGGTGTGTGTACATTCAATTGTATAATTGAATTTCTTGAAATAACTTTCAAGTTCGCTCAAAATATTTTCAGTGTATGGAAACTTCCACGACTTGTCTTCAGCCTGATAATAGTACAAAGGCAGGGTCTTCATTTTCTTAACATGTTCAAAGGAAAATGGAAAATAAACAACGATATGCTTACTGTTGATGATTTCTATTTCTACTGTGTTCGGTTTTTGTTTCCTTTTTTCTTTCTTGATTATTTCTGATTGTTGATTTTCTTGTTCTTTAATTTCATTAATTCTTGCTCCAAAATATTCCTTAATAATTTGTAGTGTGTTCTTATAATTGGGCACTTCCCACAAGAATGTTGCTTTATTAAACCTGGTATATTTAAAAGAGTTCAGGAAACTAATATCAGCTTTACCCCGTTGGATATTCTCATTTAATAGAGGTTGTGGCAGTGAATCAGTTATCCCACGGGGTGAATTTTTTGGCATTTTCAGAAATATTTTTTTAGTGGTAATTTCAAGCCTTATTTCGTTGTAAGAATTATGCGGATTACTGATGGGGTGACTTGGAGTCGCCCCGTCAGTTTTTGGAATTTTTGAAGTCACCCCGTCAGTTTTGCGGACAATCCTCGTTCCAAAATATTGTTGTATCAATTGGAGGTTGTTTCTATAATCAGTTATTTGCCATAGCCCGATATTGCTGTTAAACACGCAATATTCGAGGGTTTCCAAAAACTTTACATCGGCATCGTTTTCTTTATTTGAAAATTTCAATGATATTAATTTCCCTGAAATTTCAATGATTACCGGACTATTTAAAGGTTCACGCAAAGGCGCAAAGTCGCTAAGACTACCACTGCCACTGCCACTGCCTTCCGAATGCATGGAATCAAGATTACAAAAGTCTTTAAGACTTTTGTAATCTGGTTGACTTTCTATATGAATGCACAAAGCTACACTAAGAAATTACTTTGTGTAGCTTTGTGTTCTTTGTGATCTTAGTATTGAAAAAATGATCAATACTATTCCCTATACCAACGTCAAAAAAATAGGTCCTTCCCAGGCGGTTTTTTTCTTGGCTATTATTGGTTTGTGGAAAAAAGCCACTTCGGTTCCTTTTTTTGCATTGGGAACAAAAATATCAGTATTTGCCTTGGTTGTTGAATCGGCATGAACCCTGTCCTGCAGATTCACAACATCCAGTGTCCAATCCCATTCATGGGCATTGGCTTCGCCTGCGGCAGTAACATGGGCTGTGCCTAAAGGCAGGATGTTTTTAACTGTAAACTTATGTTTTTGCGGATGATAGTGATTTTGTTCATCCATGTGTGCACTGTGCACCACTGCAACTTTTTCATCATCAGACAATGAAGGATCGTTTGCAACACCTTCAACCTGGTGACCAAGTTTGGTATAATTATAATCCAGCACTACCCTGGCAGACTTAATATCATCGGTTTTTGTGTCCGATGTTGGCGCATTCATCGCAGCGCGCAAGGCGATATTTGCTGTTTTGGTGGCAGTGACCTGGGCCACAATTTCGGCTGCCGAAAAACGGTTGTTGTTGGTCATTGCAACAATACTATTGTCAGCATCAACCAGCACTTGAGCATTGCTCTTACGGTCTAATTCTAGTTTTACTTTTACTCTTTTCATTATATGAAATTTTAAAAACGTTTTTTTTAATCGTGATTTATTTTTTGTTTGTAATTTGTTAAGTTAATATTTAATTGATTATTTAATTGCTTTATCGAATTCGCTCATTCAAAAATTTCCGGCAGTCGTAGCTCCCACTGCTCCTGTCATAGCTATGATTGCCCCGATCATTGCTATGACTTGGCAGGTCATAGCTATGATTACCCCGGTCATAGCTATGACTGCTCCGATCATTGCTATGATTGCCGCCGTCATTGCTATGATTACCCCGGTCATTGCTATGATTACCCCGGTCATTGCTATGACTGCTCCGATCATTGCTATGATTGCCCCAGTCATTGCTATGATTGCCCTGGTCATAGCTGTGACTGCTCCTGTCATAGCTATGATTGCCCCAATCATTGCTATGATTGCCCTGGTCATAGCTGTGACTGCTCCTGTCATAGCTATGATTGCCCCAATCATTGCTATGATTGCCCCGATCATTGCTATCATTGCCCAAGTCATACATCATTTTGTTCCGATGATAGGCATCATAGGCATTAAAAAATATTGTAGAGACTGAGCGGTATTTCATTTTTTTTATGTTCCGTTTATTTGTTTTGAAAAATCGAAGTATTTATTTAGAGATAATTAAAGAACATGCTTTGTAAATGCTATTAATATTCCTTAAAAAAGAACCATAGCCATATCCAATAATTTCAACCTTATTTTTTCTCGCTCTAAAAAGAAAATTGCAATCATGCCCCGAATAAATAGTCATTTTCAAATCGTAAAAAACCAAAATAATTCGGAACAAAAGTAAATCTAAAAACAAAACCAAAACATTTTTGCTGCGAAAGATATTAACAGCCTAAAGAGGTAGTTACATGTTTACAAATAATGTAACCATAATATTTTATCAGTATTTATTTAACACTTTTTTTAAACGATTTAATTAAACGATTTAGGAATTTTTTATTTTCAATCTATTCTTACTGTTATACAGCGTTTTTGGAGGGATATGGTCTTTATAAAAAACATTCACAACCATATTTTCGGACAAAAATGGCCAAAATTGTCTTTTTGAAGAGAGCTGGTAGGAAATTTATTTTTGAAATTGTTAATAACTTTTACCTGTTCAAAAATTAAAATGACAGAGATTTGATTCAAAAATGAGCTTGCTCTAAAAGCAAAAAAGCTACAAAAATATCAAGACTCGAAACAAGACAAAACAATAAAATAGTTTTTTTATGGACCAGTAAGTATTGAATATTGTTTCAGTGGCTAAAACAGACTTATTTGAGCGGTTTCAGTTTATTGATTTCCTTACGCAACCAACTGTTTATAACCGCCGTATCAACCTTTATCAACTCCATCCCATCGCTTTTATAAATTTCTTTCCCTTTATTGACGATGGTTGTTATGGTCGAATCAGCCAGTTGTGTCCTCGAATGATCAATCAAAATGTAGGTGGGCTTATACTTATTAATAATTGCAAACCTTGCCGAATCACTGCTTTCGTTCGCAAAAAATACCTTAACGGCATTTCTTCTTGGCTCCAGGTCCTTCACCCAATATAGCGGATGCCTCGAGGCAATAACCTTGCCGCCAAACGATGGGATATACCAGTTGCTGAATTCATCCGACAATACCAGGTCGTTGTCAGCAATGCAATCTCTGATAAAACCATACCTTCGGATATCCTCCACATACGTCCCGTTGAAATGCCATGTCCGTATAAGATTCTGCCCGTTCACATAAACCGAAACCGAAAAAGCTATGCCCGTAAGTCCGATAAAAATTTTGCTCCACAACTTAAAATCCCTGATGCAGAAAACCAGCAAACAGCCCAGCGAAATTTGAGCCAGTATCATAATGTCCGACAATATTCTCGAAACCCCGTAAATGCCCGACAGCCATCCCGCCCAGCAAATAAGAACCATCAATATCATTGTCAGCGAAAGGAAATTGATTGTTTTTTCTTTGATAAAAATAACCATCCCCGGTATGGCAAACAATGCCGGCCAGAAACGTTGAAGTATGCCAATGTATAGCGTTTTCGAGTCAATGTCAAAATCCGGGTTGCTGTTGTGCAGCAAATCGGCAATATTATAATAAGGCCACAGCATCGTTAGCAGAATGGCCGGCAGAACAATGATAATTGACCTGACAAAACATTGTTTTACTGAATAATTATTAAACGTAAAAGTCATGACAACGATGGCCGTATAAAGAAAAACTGCCGTCATCGGATGGGTGATAAAAACAATGGCATTCAAAAAGATCAGCAGCACGGTTTGTGCAGGTTTTACCATTTGCTTTTGCCCCGCAGCCACCATCGAAAGAATGAGGAACGATAACGAAATAGCAAAAGTGGAAGGGTAGGGCAGCACATAATTCAACACCATGATGTGATAAAAACCACTCCACATTGACGGATCCAGACCCCAGAAAAACAAAACAAACAAAAGACCGAAAGTTGCAATTGCCTGATGCTTTACCTTGAAAATAGATTTGCAAAACAAGTAAAAAGCCAGTAAGAAAAACACCAGGTTGAACAGCGCAAAACACTGCAACGACACAATGGAATTCAAATGCGTAATTTTCGAAAAAACCGCTACCAGAAAAGTGTAGGGTGAATAAAAAGCGTGCGGAATATTTTCGTTTATAATCGGATTGGATGGGTGAAACAAATTTCGCGAAAGCTCATTTACAGCCGCCGAATGTTCCCAAAAATCATTCGTCCATTTGCTTTTTAAAATGTAGAACAATTCAAAAACAAACACCAACAACGACAGAATAATGTAAGGCCCTTGCCTCAAAAATCTAAGCATATCATCCAACAACAAACAACAAACAACAAACAACTAACCCTTCTTCTATTGACAAATTTTCGAAATCGTTTCTTCTTTCGCCTCAAACCCCAGTTCAACCGCTTTTTTCACATCCATGCAGGCATCCTCTTTGTCCTCCGCAAAATATTCAGCCAATCCACGGTTATAATAAGCCTTTGCATAATCCCCTCTCAGTTTGATTGCCTGCGAATAGTCTTTTATTGCCTTATCAAATTCCTTCAGGTTTCCATACAAAGTTCCACGGTTAAAATAAGCAATTTCAAAATCAGGTTTCAGCGCGATCGTTTTGTTATAATAGTTCAGCGCCTCATCAGGCTTGTTATTACTTGTCAGAATTATCCCGATTTCATTATAAGCCCTGTAGTAGCGCGCATCCAGCTCAATCACCTTCTTAAAATCATCCAGCGCTTCATCTCGCCTGTTTTTATCAACCAGGCTAAGTCCCCTGTTGTAATAAAACAGCGGGATGCTTTGGTATTTACTGATCACATCGTTCCACATGATCAGACTATTTCGCCACACTTTCACACGACTGAAAGTAAGAAATCCTGTAATCACAAAAAATGAAACAAAAATGATCGTCAGCGTTTGTAATTTCGCAAGTTTTTTCTCAATAAGAACATCGCCCGCATAAGCCACCATGAAGAAAATGCCAACACTGGCAAGATAAACATAGCGATCAGCCATCACTGTCGGCCTTACGGCAATGATTTCTACCGCGAGCGAAAACAGTATATTTATTAGAAAGAAAAGTCCTCCGAACACAATGAATTTATTTCTCCTTTTGATCGCCCAAATGTAGAAACCTGAAATGATCAGCATCAATAGCGGGAAGACCATATAGACAAGCCTCACGTTTTTCAAAGGAAAATAGGGATAATACAATGACAGTTTTACAGGCACAAATAATTTATAAATGTAGGTGCACACAGCGTAACCAATGTAAATAAACCTGTCAATAAACCTGAATGAGGTGTACCCGATTTCTTCACTTCCTCCCGACCCCGAAGCAGCCATTGTTACCAATCCGAAAACAATTGCAATCGCAAAAAACGGGAGCTTTTCAAGAATAACTTTTTTACTGAATAATTTCCTTCCGGAAAAAATGTCAACGGCAATAATTGCCAGTGGCAGCGAAACAGCCTGCTCTTTACAGAAACACGAAATAATAAAAAGGAGAATGGAAGCAATGTAAAATTTGGCCTTTTCCGTTTTGATATACTTCAAATAAACGATCAGCGATAAAAGGAAAAAGATACTGTAAGTGCAGGTCTTGTAAACCGCCGCCAGCCATGCCACCGATTCAACCTGCAAAGTTGCGACGCCAAACAAAGCAGCAGTAACAATTGCAATGCGGAAATTGCTGCACAGCGACCAGGTAAATTTAAAAACAAGAATGATGGTGACCAGGTGTAGAATGATTCCAAAAATGTTGTAAAAAAATGGTGCGTATCCTACTGATAAATGAATGATCCCATAGATCGTTGAAGGGATAGGTGAATATTGCGCTGCGTAAAAATGACTGAATATTGCAGGGATGCTTGAGAAAGTAAAGTTGGCTATCCAGGGATTCTGTGTGATGTATTCGGTGTCATCATAATTGATGAACCTTTTATTGAATGCAGGAATATACGCAATGATAACGGCAACGAGCAAACCCAGCAAAATAAGCAAATGTTGTTTGGTTATCCCGGTTTCTACGGATGTTTTTTCAACCGGAACTTCTGCTTGCGTTGCTTTATGAATTTTCTTTTTCTTCGTCATGCGCCGGAATATTTCCTTCGATAATCCAGACCAAAAGTAGAATATTTTTTATTACTGTCGGATTAAATTTTTCATGTCGTCACGAAGTGACTTTAATGCCCTACCTGTTTTTTTTACAAAGATAAAATCACTACGTGATTAGGGCTTTAAGCGAGTTTGAAAACCTCGTAGAGGTGGAATCTTTGTAGTAAAAAGTCATGTAACGAAAATGAAGCTCCATCGGAGCGATATCTTCCGGAAAGAAATATTTAATAAGGTTTTAAGATGATTGTAATAATTTTCCCAAACACAATAAATATTTTTGCAAAATGAAAAAAAGATCAGGCATTCATGAGCTTCTCATAATAGCTGCTGCTGCCTGTTTTCAGTATTTCAAGTATGATCTTCTCCGTTGCACTTCCCACTCCTTTCAACGATGTCAGCGAATTTGCCATTAAAGAAACAGGTTCTTTCAACTGCGAAACAGAATAGGCCGCGAAACCATAAGGAGTGCGCTCACCACGCGATTTAAGGAGGTAATCAATATGCTCGAGGATCACCATCACCAGGTCATTTTCTTTTAAAATGTCTTTGAATAAAACCAGTGGGATCCTTACAGGTATTTTATATTTTCTTGCGATGGCATGGAAAACATGAGAGATCGCATTGTAATATTCTTCCTTAGCGCCGCCCCATTGCGAAGGAGGATATATCTGTTCGTATTGCTGCTTCAATTGCGGATCGTACGAATCAAGAACATTGTAAAAGTAATCCTGTTGCCGCCCCGGCTTGAGTGTCATTCCGCTGAAAATAATAAAATCAGCTCCTGCTTCTTTTATTTTTGCCACACTTTCTTCCAGCACTTCTGCTAGGTCCGTGACATAAGGGATCACAGGCATCAAAAACACACCTGATGCAATGCCATGGTCTTTGAAAAACCTGATCGTTTCAAGTCTTTCCGAAGGCGGACGAATGCCGGGTTCAAAAACTTTGCTGATAGCATCACTGCACGATGAAAAACTAAAGCTCACAATCGCCCTGTTCTGTTTATTGATTTGCGAAATAATGTCAACATCCCGTTTTATCAAAGTTGATTTGGTGAGCAGGTGAACAGGAAAATTATGATCCCTGACAATTTCAAGCGTCTTGCGGCTAAGTTCATATTTTGCTTCAATGGGTTGATAACCGTCACATACACCTCCACCCACCATTGCAAAACCTTTTTCAAAAGGAGTTCTCTTGCGCACCGGCGAAAGTTCCTTTTTCAGTATTTCAATAGCGTTAATTTTAACTTCAATATCTCTTCCAAACTCCCCGCTCACATAATAACCTTCAGCCCTGCCATCGCAATAAGCACAGTTGTGAGTGCACCCCCTGTACAAATTCATCCCATACTTTGAAAGGAACCAACTGTCAACTTTTTTATGCTTCCGCAAAATTGATTTAGCCTGTATTTCTTTTATCATTTTTGATTTAGAAGTTTGAAAATTGTTTAAAATTAAATGCTCAATGTTAGTGCTACTGTCACTGCTGACCACTGACTAATGACCAATGCCTGCTGACTTCACCACCCTGTCTTTATACTTATAACTCTCCGTTCCCAGAATTTTCATCACCCTTTCAGGTTCTTTTTTCACAAGGTTTCTGCATGCACGGTATGCGATCCAGTATGAATTTTTATCACCATTTGAAACAAGTTCTTCAACAATTTTATAAACCATCTCAGGCAGATGACGGGCAAGGTCACTCAAATTATTTCCTGTCGAAGTGCGTGGATAAGCCTTGCTTTCTTTAAACAAATGACGTATCACAGTGAGAGAATATTCAGGCTGTTTGTAAAACCATTTATTCTCACAAACAGGGCGCAATGTCTCGCCAACAAATCGCCTCACATTCGCATCATCTGATCTCACCAGTTTTAATAGAAATTTCTGTACAACTACAGGATGGTTTTTAATGATCTTCCTGAAAAGTATCTGAGAAATTTCTCTCATCTCCCAATCCTCATCGGCAGCAGCTTTCTCAAAATAGGGAAGCACATTTTCCGGAAACTCCGCTCCATAAATTGACAATACACAAAGCGCCACAGCCCTGCCTTCAGTTTTTTCTGCTGCATGAAACAATGCAGAAGCTGATTCAAAAACAGGAAGATTGTTTTGTTTGAATTCAACGAACAAATGATTGCCGAGCTCTTTCACAGTATGCACGATTCCATAAGAGATCCTTTTGTTCTGAGGAATGGTATCATACATGTCGTTAATTATTTCTTCAACGGAAGTAGCGGCAGGATGAAGATCTTTATGAAATATTTTGTCAATAATGCAGCTTTGAATTTTTGATTTTATTACCGGTGTGATCAATTGCATACTGAAGAAATAAGTTTTAAAATTTTAACTAAAATTGAGCACAGAAAATTATGGTTTACATCATTTAAGCTTTCTGAAAAAAGATACAATTCTTAAAAAGATGAGTAAATTCTGCCATTCTTTCAGGATGTAAAATTACTAAAACTTCTTAAAAAGCCTGAAACAGCAAGGAAATAATTCAATCCTGAGGCAACCTGCTATTCATAAAATGTGTCTTACAATTAGGAATAAAAGTATTTAACTAAATTTAGAATTAAATTAACTTTCAGATAGTAATAGAATCGTAAATTTGCAGTTATTGCCACAAATCTATGTTTCAATTTTAAGAGATCTGTTTGAAGCAATTTTGTTGATTGGTTAGTGCGACGGAAACGTCAATGGTTTATGAAAAAAATTTCACACAATATACTTCGGCAAGGTTGGTTTGCCGGACATGAATTTAATTTCTTCCGAAAATATTTTAAAGCCAAAAACTTTAGGAATGTTTTTGCTTTAATAGTGTTTTTCCTTTTCGCTACTTCCGGTACACAAGCACAATTGACAGTAAATACAAGCATGTCACCTCAGCAGTTGGTTCAAAATGTCTTACTGGGTGTGGGTGTTAGTATTAATAATGTTGCATATTCGGGTTCTTCAAGTTCAATAGGACATTTTACAGGTGGAGGTGGGACCAACCTTGGTTTATCCAGCGGCGTTGTAATGTCAACCGGTGTAGTTGATGGAAGTCAGGGCAGCCCTTTGCTGGGAAGCGCTGTTGGAAATTTTGCATCCACAGATCTTCATGAACCGGGTGATAACGACCTTCTCTCCCTTTCAGGTGGTGATAGTTGTTTTGATGCTACCATTCTTCAGTTTAATTTCATTCCGTTATCCGATACCATTAAGTTCAGATATGTTTTTGCTTCCGAAGAATATCCTGAATACGTGTGCTCGAAGTACAACGATGTTTTTGGTTTCTTTCTAAGTGGTCCGGGCATTGCAGGCCCTTATTCCAACAACAGCATCAACATTGCGAAAATTCCGGGAACAAATCTTCCTGTTGCTATTAACACAGTGAACAATGGGAACCAGGGAATCTATACTGAAAACGATTGTACTACTTTGTCATTTTCGTCAGACTATGTGGACAATGAAGCTCAGGGCGGAACAACTGTAGTTTTCGATGGGTTTACCGTTGTATTTACAACATGGCATGTGGTTCAGGCCTGTAAGCAGTATCATATCAAACTTGCCATTGGCGATATCGGTGATGGTATTTTTGATTCCGCAGTATTTCTTGATGCCGGTAGTTTTTCTTCAACCAGTGTTGATGTTGTATCAACCACAACAAATGATGTCCTTGCTACTGACACAACCGCCATCAAAGGATGTACCGACAATATTCTCACATTTACCCGGTCAGGTTCTTCAATCGCCAATCCGCTGACTGTGCAGATCAACATTACAGGTTCGGCAGTGAATGGCGTTGATTATACCCTGCTCCCCACCAGTGTTACTTTTGGTGCAGGACAAAGCACCACAACATTAACCGTTCATCCAATATGGAATGGTATTCCAAGCGGCCCGAAGGATGTTATTGTCACTATCCCGGGCATCACTCCATGTGTGACTTTTATTCCTAAAGTAACCATTCATCTTTACGATCCCAATCCTATTGTTGTAACTCTCAGAAGTGACACTTCAATTATTTGCCCGCAACCATTTATTATACCTGCCATCGCATCAGGAGGCAATGGTACTTTGAACTATTCATGGAACAATGGCCTTGGCATAAATCCATCCATTACAGTTACACCATTTAATACAACAACGTATGCTGTCACTGTTGGCGATGCCTGCGGACTTGAAAATGCCATTGATTCTGTGACCATCTCCATGCCTCAATACAACCCTGTACGAGTGATCATCAGCCCTGATACGATCATTTGTTCCGGCGGAACTGCTGTGTTGTCAGTTTCTGCAAGCGGAGGTATTGGCGACCATTATTATCTGTGGAGTGATAGTCTTGGAACAAATACCACAGTTTCAGTGTCCCCTCTTCAGGCAACAACCTACACGGTTTCGGTGACTGATAGTTGTGGTTTGCTTACTACCGTAAATGTTACAGTAACTGTGGTTGGTGTCGTTGCCCAGTTCACTTATAATTATGCATCAAATGACATTATCAATTTCGTGAATCAATCAGTGGGTGGAACAAATTACGTCTGGGATTTTGGTGACAACACTACTTCCAATCTTGAAAATCCCACCCATACTTTTGCTGATACAGGTTATTTTATTGTGCAGCTCACAGCTACTGACGCCGAGGGTTGTGTCAGTGTTGTGCAGCATGGAGTGCTTGTTTATCCTCCTTTTCATTTGTATGTTCCCAATGCATTTACACCTGATAATGACGGACTGAATGATTTTTTCGCACCTGTTGCAGTAGGTGTGATCAAATCTGAGATGTATATTTTCAACCGCTGGGGGAATATGTTCTATCATACTACTGAAGATCGTCCCCGCTGGGATGGCAGAGATAACAAGGGAGAAAAAGCAGAATTAGGCGTTTACGTTTATTTGCTTATTTTTGTAACCCCGGAAGGAAAGGAACACACCAGCAGGGGAATTGTAACATTGGTCAGGTAATCACGTATAAGCCGAATTAATTCAGAAAAATTGATGCATCTACGCTTGAAACAAATAATCAGGAAGCCGGTATTAAAGTATCTGCACTTTTCTGCTTTCTGTTTTATTTCAGTCACAGCATTTGGTCAGTTAACAGTCAGCACGGCTTTGGCGCCACAGCAACTTGTCCAGAATGTACTCGTTGGTTCCGGAGTTACGGTAACTAACGTAACCTATAGCGGAGCCGGCAGCACAATTGGCAGTTTCACAACCGGCAGCACACCTACCAACCTTGGAATGTCAAGCGGTATAGTGATGTCCACAGGTTTTGTTGATGGTTCAAATGGAACTTTTCCGATAGGGTCCACATCTTCTAACTTTAATTCCGGTCTTACCGGAACCGGCAGCGACCCTCAACTGGCTTCTCTTGTGAGTGGTGCTACAATTGAAGATGCTGCCACTCTTCAATTCGATTTTACTCCTTTGTCTGATACCATTAAATTCAAATACGTTTTTGCCTCGGAAGAATATCCTGAATTTGTGGGTTTGGGTTTCAATGATGCTTTTGGTTTTTTTGTTACAGGCCCTAACCCTGCAGGTGGAAATTACACAAATAAGAACATCGCGCTGATCCCAAATACGAATACTCCCGTAACCATTGATAATGTCAACAGTGGTTCTTACTCTCAGTATTATGTTGACAATACTTATGGAACGACAATAGTGTATGATGGTTTTACAACTGTTCTCACGGCATGGTGCAAAGTAATCCCCTGCCTCACGTATCATCTTAAACTTGCCATTGGCGATGCCGGTGATGATGCTTATGATTCGTCAGTCTTTCTGGAAGAAAATAGTTTTTCAAGCAATGCTGTCAGTGTAGCTACAACTTATACAACCACTCTCGACACCATGGCCATTGAAGGTTGCAGCGATGCCATTGTGAATTTTGCACTCCAGAATGCGCCAACAACTCCTTACGTCATTTACTATACTATTGGAGGAACAGCTACCAATGGAGTTGACTATACTACCATTCCCGACAGTGTGATTATACCTGTCGGCCAGACTTCTGCTTCAGTAACAATTCATCCTTATTTTGATGGAATTACTGAAGGCAACGAAAATGTTACTTTGACAGTGCAAACCTCTGTGTGTGGAAATGTGCAAACTTATACTGTCTGGATCAAAGATAATTTGCCAGTTGTTGCAACAGCAGCCGGTGATACTACTATTTGTGGCGGTCAGGCCATCTTAACTTCTGCAGGTTCGGGTGGAATTAGTCCATATACCTTCCAATGGAACAATGGCGGCTGCAGCAACAGCACCGATATTGTCTCACCCACGTCAACCACAAATTATATTGTGACAGTCTCGGATGCCTGTGGCTCAACCGCTGCTGACAGTGCGCTGGTAACGGTGGGATTTGGCAGCGCCAATGCTGGTAATGATACTACGATATGTCCGGGCACAACAGCAACACTTGTTGGTTCCGGTGGTGCAGGTTATCAGTGGAGCAACAATGTAATTACTGCTGTGAACCTTGTCAGCCCGACGCAAACCACAACTTATTATCTTACTGTAAGCGGAACATGCAATGGTTATGATACAGTTACAGTTTTTATTTATCCAAGGCCTCCCATTACAGCCACTACCTCTCCGGATTCAATTTGTAAAGGAGGAAGTGTAACACTTGGTGCAGCAGGCGGAACATCTTTCACATGGTCATCATCACCTGCCGATCCTTCACTTAGCGGGCAGGAAAATAATATAAACCCTGTTGTCAGCCCTGCACAGACCACAATTTACACAGTCTTCGGTACTGACACAAATACATGCTCAAATACATCTTCTGTTAGTGTCAGAGTTTTGCCTTTGCCTGTTGCTTCTTTCAGTATCAACCCCAATGCGGTTTGTATCGGACAAAATACTACCATTACTTTTTCAGGCTCGGCTTCAGCAAATGCAAACTATACCTGGAATTTCAGTGGTGGCAATGCATCTGGTTCGGGTCAGGGACCATACCAGGTGAATTGGCCAAATCCGGGTGTTGAAACTGTTTCACTCAGCATTATTGATGATGGTTGTCCCAGCCAGGTCTATACAGATTCGCTGACAATAAATCCTGTTCCCATAGCTCTGTTTTATGCTACACATACATCAGGTTGCGCACCGTTGACAGTGTATTTTGCCGACAGTTCATTGAATGTAAATCCGGCTACTGTTTATGCCTGGGATTTTGGTGACCAGACTATCTCAGCTATGCCGGATACTGTGCACACTTATGTCAATCCTGGTGTGTATAGTGCGTCACTGACTATCACAAATGGCAACACCTGCACCTCTACATATTCAATGCCAAACCTGGTTGATGCTTATTCATCACCTGATGCTGAGTTTGGAATTTCACCCCATGTGGTTTCTATTTTTGACCCTACCGTTTATTTCAATGACCTTTCAAGCGGATCTCCTTTGCCTGATCACTGGCATTGGTCACTGGGTGATGGAACAACAGAGACTTCACAAACCTTTACACATACTTATGCAGACACCGGATTGTATCAGGTAACCCTTGTGGTGACCGATATCAACGGTTGTGTTGACTCCACAACCAACCATGTTCTTGTTAACCCTGATTACACCATTTTTATTCCAAATGCCTTTACACCCAATCACAATTTGAACAATGATTATTTCCAGGCTTACGGAGTAAATATCCTTGCATTCAACATGAAGATATTCGACCGCTGGGGAAGCAAGCTTTTTGAATCAAGCGACATGAGTTTTGGCTGGGATGGCAAAGTGAATGGCACTGTGGCACAAGCCGGGGTTTATGTTTACCAGATCTATTATATGGATGCTCTGAAAAAAGAGCATACCGTATTCGGGCATCTGACGCTTGTCAGGTAAGTTGTCTTAAATTTTTTCAAAGTGTTTCATTTGATCCTGTCAATCATGTGTAACCTAACCTGTCTAAACATGCCCCATTTTCTTACCTGACAATCTTACTGAATATTATCCTTATTATAATTGTTAAAACCCGTCTTAAAGCGTGATGAGGCCTAATGTTATAATTTCTAAAAATTGTTAATACCTGTTGAAAATTTATCATTTTCTAGTAATTTTACAAACTCAAAATTTCCTTAAAAAGGCATTAGAATTTTATTCAAAAAAAACAAAAAACCAAACAAACATTTTTATGAAAAGATTACTTTTTATTGCTAGTCTGATTGTTGTCTTTGCTCTTGCTGTAAATGGACAAAATTCAGTTAGAAAAGTTACTACAGTTCCGATTCCTGTGCCATCGCTGAAGCAGACGGATCAAACCTCTACACAGGCTTCTACAACTTCAGCGGATTTTAAGCGTTGCGGTTCATCGGATGCAGATGAATACAGACGGGCGCATGATTCAATTTACGCAATGCAACGTAACATGATGGATGCTTATGTTGAACAATATTTGAAAGATCACCCGGAAAATGATGCCAAAACAACAGTAACTATTCCTATCGTTGTCCATATCATTTACAACACCACTGCACAGAACATCGCAGATTCAAGAGTTACTGACCAGATTGCCGCAACCAATGCGGACTGGGCCGGCACCAACGCACATTCAATGTACAGCTTTTCTTCTACTTTGAAGGCAAATACAAATGTTCAGTTTTGTCTTGCACAAAGGGATCCCAGTGGTAATGCAACAACAGGTATTACAAGAACTCAAACTTCAACAGCTACATTTAACATCACAGGTTCCTCAGCATCATGCAGCGGTTATCCTGAAAGATGTGCTTCTTCAGGTGGCTGTAACGCTTGGGATGTAACAAAATATCTCAATGTTTGGGTTTGCAATATGGGTACTTCTTTGTGTGGTATCTCTGAATTCCCTACATCTCCTCTTAATAATTATTACGGTTCTACAATTAACTACTTATATTTTGGAACAACTGGTTCTTCTGCTCCCTATAATCTTGGAGGAACACTAACACATGAGCTTGGACATTGTTTCAATCTTTATCATATTTGGGGTGATAGAAACGGACAATCATGCAGCACTACAACTTATCCGGGCTCAGACTTATGTGCCGATACCCCTCCACAATACACAATGACTTCAGGACATCATACAGGAGTTTTGACAGACAATTGTACCACCACTTCTCCCGGAATTATGTATGAAGACTTTATGGATTACAGCAATGACCAGGACTATGCTAACTTTACACCCAACCAGGCTACAAGAATTGGTGCCATAGTGGCTTCAACCGGTCCTGCTTATTCTCTTACTTCTTCCAATGGATGCACCCCTGTTGGTGCAGCAGCTCCTGTGGCTAATTTTACTGCAAGTTCACAAAACGTTCCCGTTGGAACTATAGTTAACTTTACTGATCTTTCAACAAATACACCAACTGCCTGGACATGGACACTTACTCCTGCAACTGGTTTTATCTATACCACCGGCACAAACGCTTCTAAAAATCCTTCTATACAATTTAATACTGTAGGGTCATACACAGTTGCTCTCCATGTAAGCAATACTTCGGGAAATAATACTGTTTCGAGACCCGCATATATTACTGTATATACTCCTACCAGCGGTTGTGATACTGTAAGAGCAGGCGCCATTGCAACGCTTCCTTGCGGAGATTCTTTGGTTATCTACAGAGCAGGTCGTACTGATACAGGTTACGTTGCCGGTAATAACATTTATGGTGATCTGGAAAAAGCCGAAAGATTTATTGCTGCCGGCGGAACAAATAAAACCGTTTCAACCGTTCTTGTTTATGCACTTAAAAAAGGCGGTACTACTGACCTTTCTTATGTAAAATTATACAACGTAAGTGCAACTACCAAAAAGCCAACGACGGTAATAGGTACCAGTACAGGTGTCTCGATGAGCAATCTTTCAACAACTGGCCTCACAGCTTATACTTTTAGTACTCCGGTTTCAGTTCCTGCTGATTTCTTTGCCAGCGTTGTTCTGCCAACAGGTGCAACCGATACGATGGTAGTTGCAAGTACAAAGTTCACATGCTACACTGCCGATTCTTTATCATGGGAAAAGTGGAGCGACAATTCGTGGTATTCAATGAAACAAGCATGGTTTAGCAATCAGGCTAATCTTGACTTGGCAATATTCCCGATAGTTTGCACCACCGTTGGAACAAATGACATTTCATCACCACAGGAAAATGTTATTATTTTCCCGAATCCTGCCAACGATCAGTTTACTGTTCAGTTCTTAGGCGGATCACAGAAAAATGTTGTTGTTGAAGTTTACAACACCGTTGGATCATTGGTAAAATCATTCGCACCCGGCACCATTGATCATGTTCAGATGGATATGAGCGACGTGTCGAAAGGAATTTATATTATCAATATTAAATCCGATCAGGGCACTGTCGTGAAAAAGCTTTCAATCATTAAATAATTTTTATCCTGGTTTTCATAAGGACCCCGGCAGAGTAAAATCTGACGGGGTTTTTTAATGGGTTCTTTTTCTGCTGAGATACCAATGGCGTACTTTTCCTTACCATTGTTTACTATTTTTTCATGATTTTGAAAATGTCTTTCACGATATGAACTTATGCTGTGCATAAAGTGAATTTTAAAAAATTCTGACTTCTAATTTCAAAATTTTATTTTTCACTGCTCTTTATTTTGTAAAAATTTGTTACAGTTCAGGTAGTAAATTGAGTCAAAAAGACGGGTTGGCCCATCAACGCCTTTTCAATAGCGTATAGAACGGCCACGCCTTGTTTGCGACAGGTAGATATGTATCCTCTAATTCGACAAAATATTTCCGCTCCA
>CAISZK010000313.1 GCA_903889915.1 uncultured Bacteroidota bacterium | reverse complement strand
CTGCTCATCAAAATCGGCCTGTTCGGAGTTGAAGACATGATAAAATTTCAGAAGGAACATCTTCTTTGTCTCGCCGGTGGCTTCGTCTTTTTCGACTGAACTCTTCCAGAATACAACGATGGTGGATTTTTCGCCCTTGCGAACCTGTCCACCATTGGCACGGATTTGTTGAAACGTGCCATATACACGGCTCTTGTAGGGATCGGAAGAAAGTACCAGACGATTGATGCCCCGGTAATAGTGGCCGTTCATGCTTACCGGTGACGGAACCTGCCAAAGCTTCATCCAGCTTCCGGCTGTTTCGAGGTTAGCAATGATCTTTTCTGTGATGGCTGCATAGATTTGTGAATTATTCATAATAGATGCCTGTGCCCTCAGGTCTTATTTAGGTTTCTGGCCCACCTGGTTAAAATGAAATTTTTGCCCAAGTGAATACCGAGAAAAATAAATAATGTCAATGGGTGTAGGTCATGATTGGAACAATCTGACAACACTCGAAGAGCGACAGTTCCTTGCAGGAGGTCGCCCTTTACAGTTTTACAGCTTTTTTTAGCGGATTTTTCGCAGGTAACTTCGCAGGAATTTCGAGTTTACTAAAGTGCGCTGGCTTTTTGCTTGCTTTTTCTTTCAAAAAGCTGCCAGAACTGAGCAAAGCGAAGGGGTTTCTTTTTTGCTAAGCTTTTTTCTTTGACCTGGATTTGAAAGAAAAAAGCGGGTCAATTATAATACAGGTTATTGGCGTTTTTTGCTTCTTATTATTTTAGTAATCGAATAATTTCTTCTCTTATTTGATCAATTACTTCAGTATTATAAATTTTCTTTGTTCCTGTCGAACTTTTTATCGAATATACAAAAAACACTTTACCTCCAAAATCCCTTTCAAACCTTGCATGATTGACTTTATGCATTTCTATCCATTGATATTGATTTAAAGCTTGACCCGATGCAATTGGTTTGATCTGAATTCCCAAGAATTTTTGGTTGATTTTTATAAAAAAATCAACACTATAGGTTCTATCCCAATTATCAGGAGCTGGTTCAATTTTTCTTTCTACAGCACCTTCTAATTGTCCGTAAATTGTTTCAATTTCAGTTTTATACCCTTCATATGTTCTGTTTAACACAAGGTTGTATGCATAGTCAATACATTCCTCTTCTGTAATAGACACTAATTCATTTTGCACCACTTCTGATAACTTGATATAAAGAGTTTGTCCAAGACTATCGATATAATCCCTGGTGATTTTTATTCCTCCTTTTTTCTTTTGCGTGGCTTTAGTGAAATAAAATTCTTCCCATTCTTTATATTTTGTTGGAGCACAAGTTCTAATAAGTTCAGAAGTCGAACCAACACTGTGAGCTTTATTTAAACCCCATCTATTCATTCCATAATTCAAAAGTGTTTCTCTTTTGAACTTTAAGTTTTCTCCTTCGGAGCCTGATATCCATTCTTTTTCCATAATTATCTTCCAGTTGAATACGAACAGAGTTTAGGTAGACCGAACTCCCTCCATTGTTTTTCAATATGTTCTAAATAAAGGCTTGTTAATCCAGTGATGTAATATACTTTGAAGTCGTATTTTGCATGTTTGGCATCCGTAATGTTGATCCCATTTCTAAAGAAAAAAACGTCGAAACCATTTTTGATAATATAATTTCGCTCAGTTTTTGACAGATGAAGTTTCAATAGAAGTTCTTTATTTTTAATCGGCTTGCTATTTACAAATGGGACTTTCCCAGAAGGGGAACATGCTTTTTTTCTATGAGAAACAGAATTTTTTGTATAAATATCAAGGCTTATTCCTGACCATCCAGCATCCTCAAACCCGAATAAATGGTGAAAAATTCTTCCCTTTACATCATCCTTTCCTATTCCGTTATAAATAATTTCTCCATTTTGAAAAAAATCTGGTGTTTTATGTTTGTGTAATGAATGTACAACAGGTTCATTTGTCCAAATCCAATAACAACCACCTCCTGAAGGAATTGCATTTAAGTCATTTGAACTTTTAACCACTAAATTATCAACCCTGTCTAACGTCTTATTTGGGATTTCAACTTCTTTTATTGCATCAAGAAAGATTTTTTCTTGTTCTAACCAATAACTATTTGCCATACTGATTATATAAGGTTGAAAATTTGTCTTTATATTTAAAATCAATGTCGCAATCGACCTGTACCAAACCGTTTTTTATTAGATGAGCATTGATAAATGTTTTATTTTCTAAATATAAATAGCAAAGTAGGTTGTTTTGATTATCATATTTCACATTATCGAATTTGAGAAATACTCGTTTCCCTTTCGTCTTTTCTGTTAAAAATGCAGTTGCTTTACCATTAGCTATTGGATCTTCTTTAATTCCGATAAGTTTTATTGTTAAATCGTTGCTTAATCTGAGTTTATCGGAGCTAATTACTTCTTTCACAGTATATAGTTCCTCTCTTTTTGTAGAACTTTCCTTATCTATTTTAGAACCGAACTGTAATTTTTTAACATCAATTTTCTTATCAAGGGTGTGAGGATCTTTAAAAATGTAAGGGAATTTTTGAATTTCCTTTTTAAAATCAATTTCTTGTTTTTCTTGTTTAATAAACTCGTATGTTGTTCCATTAATGTCCTTTTGATGGACGGTTAACTTTTCTTTAATAATTGGTATGAATTCAGGATTAATTTCGAAACCCACTGAATTGCGGCCAAGATTCTTTGCAGCAAGGGATGTTGTTCCACTGCCTATAAATGGGTCAAGTATTGTTTCACCTACAAAAGAAAACATTTTGATAAGACGCCTTGGTAATTCTTCTGGGAACATCGCAATATGCCCGCTTTGTCTTGCACCAGCGAAATTCCAATGTCCTGCAAAAAAAGTATTCCATTCTTCAGCTGTCATTACCGAAAGTTCCTTTTGTTCTTTTGTATGCTTAGGAGCATCCCCTAATTTTTTAAAAACTATAATAAATTCGTAATCAAGTTTTAATATCCCATTTCTCGGATATGGATAAGAACCCATTTGAACGCCACCACCTGTTGTATTTGAGGTAGTGACTTTCTGCCAAATTATTGCTCCCATATAGTCAAAACCTATATTCTCACAGAACTTAATAATTTCTTCTCTTATTGGAATGACTTTATACCGCCCATAATAAACTGCCCTGGCGAATTGATCGCCAATGTTCACACACAACCTGCAACCGTTATGAAGAGTCCGATAGCACTCTTTCCAAACTAAATTAAGATTGTTGATATAGTCCTCATAACTATCATGGAAGCCGATTTGATTGTCTGTGCCGTAGTCTTTGAGTTGCCAATATGGTGGGGATGTAATTGCCAAATGAACCGAATTGTCGGGCAGTTCGGCCATTTGTCTGCTATCTCCGTTAATAATTTTATGATGAGTTTTCATTTTAACTTCTATTTATGCAAAGTTACTCAACTTATCCGGAATTTACTCTATGAGGAAATGTTAATAACAACAAAAAAACCCATGCCCTTGGGATTTGCTGTGGCATCTGGCTCGCCATGACTCTTAAATTGTTCCTTCGTCGGCAAAGGAATAAAACCTGTCATCCCCGACAATTATGTGATCCAGCACAGCTACATCGAGCAATAAGCCGCAATCTTTGATCTTTTTGGTGATTTTATTGTCGGCTTCGCTTGGTGTGACTGCTCCCGAGGGGTGATTGTGCCCAAGGATGACCGATGTCGCATGCTGCTCCAGGCAAATCTGAAAGATCTTTTTCGGATCAACTACAGTCCCGGATATCCCGCCTTCGGAGATCTTCACTTTCCTGACAACCCTGTTTGCCCTATTCAGCAAAAGGAGCCAGAATTCTTCGTAAGGCAGGTCGCCCATCAGGGAATGAAAGATTTCAAAGGCATCCTGGCTCTTTGATATCTTGTTTTTGCAGATTACTTCTGACTCATTCCGGCGACGGGCCAGAGCAAACATGGCAGCGATCTTCACGGCACGTTTTTCACCGATGCCTTTGATCTTCTGAAGATCAGAAACGCTGAACTTCCAAAATTCGCACAGGTTATTTCCGCAGATTGACAGGGTTTTCATTGCAATGTCCAGGGAATTTTCCCCGGAAACACCGGTGCCAATGATGATGCTCAGAAGTTCAGCATCAGACAAGCTGCCGTTGCCCTTGATCAGGAGCTTCTGACT
>CAISZK010000312.1 GCA_903889915.1 uncultured Bacteroidota bacterium | reverse complement strand
GGTCAATGGTCAATGGTCAATGGTCAATGGTCAATGGTCAATGGTCAATGGTCAATGGTCAATGGTCAATGGTCAAAAGTCAATAGTCATTGGGCAATAGTCATTGGGCAAGTTGTCAGGGATAGATTTGAAAATTACTTAAAAATTCGGGAATAAAAGGGATGAAAAAAATTCTGATCATTTGTTTTTTGCTTTCTCAATCAATAGCGGGGTTTTCGCAGGAAAATGTTGCTCTGAAAAAAATTGAGGATTCATTAAAAATACTGGGGAAAGCCATTCTTTACGGAGAATCTGATCTGACAAAACACAATGCGAATGTGCGGTTTTTGAAACTCATGGCAAAAGCACTGGTTATTGAAAATTCTTTTGATTACCCTTTCGATTCTTTAATTACAATTGCAAGATTGAAATCGGAGGATAAGAAATTTCGTATCATCAACTGGAATCTGAGAAAAGAAGATGGCACCTATGAATATTTTGGATTTGTACAGGTGTGGAGTTCCAAACAGAAGAAGTATCTTTTATATCCTTTGATTGACAAATCGGATTCAATCAATAATCCCGAAACACAAACATTAGAGCCACGAAACTGGTACGGGGAACTCTATTATAAAATAGTATTCAATAAATTTGCAGGAAGAAAGTATTACACACTTCTGGCATGGGACGGAAACAATAATGAATCACAGAAAAAAATCATTGATGTTCTTACTTTCAATTCCAACGACAAACCGGTGTTTGGTGCGCCAATTTTCAAGTACAATAAAAAGACTTACAAGCGAATTATCTTCGAATACAATGCCACTGTAAGCATGTCATTGAAGTATGACAAGCAAAATACTGAATATGGTAAAAAGAAAAGGACAATGATCATATTCGACCGTTTGTGTCCTGCCGATCCTTCCCTTGAAGGTTCCTATGCATTTTATTATCCGGAGACCAATATTTTTGATTCCTTTATTTTCAAAAAAGGCAAGTGGAATTTTGTAAAAGATGTTGATGCAAGAAACCCGGGAGAATCGAAAGAAGAAAGGAAACGTCGTCAGCAAATTATTAAAGAACAAAAAGCACACAATCAGGTAAAAGATGAGAAGGTAATAAACAGCCCTTACTTCCATCATTAAACCAAACACACCTCACGCTGAAATTTTTTTTTATCATTTTTGCATTAATTAAAAAATAATGTGCAATTTTGACCCAAATATTAAACAGTAATTTAACAACCTTTAAAAACATAAATCTTTATGAAAAAAGTACATAATTTTAATGCAGGTCCTTCAATTCTTCCCAGAATTGCTATTGAAAACACAGCCAAAGCTGTATTGGATCTTAACGGTATCGGAATGTCTATTCTGGAAATCTCACACAGGAGTAAAGAATTTCAGGCCATCATTGATGAAGCCATTGCCTTATTTAAAGAACAATTATCAATACCTGCAGGGTATCAGGTTTTGTTTTTAGGTGGCGGCGCAAGCATGCAATTCTGTATGGTTCCTTTCAACTTTTTTGAGAAAAAAGCAGCTTATCTCGAAACAGGTGTTTGGGCAAAGAAAGCTATTAAAGAAGCAAAAGGCTTTGGTGATGTGAATATCGTAGCATCATCAGCAGATAAAAATTTCACTTACATTCCCAAAGGTTATACCATCCCTACTGATGTTGACTATTTCCACATCACCACAAACAATACCATTTATGGTTCGGAAATCCGTTATGATATGGACAGCCCTGTTCCATTGATTGCAGATATGTCATCTGATATTTTCAGCCGCCCGGTGGATGTTTCCAAATATGCACTGATCTATGGAGGCGCTCAAAAAAATCTGGGACCTGCAGGTGCAACGTTTGTGATTGTCCGCGAAGATATGTTAGGCAAAGTTACACGCAAAATACCTTCAATGCTTGACTACAGGACCCACATAGCCGAAGGCTCAATGTACAATACTCCTCCTTGTTTACCTATTTACACAATACTGGAAACTCTTCGCTGGTTAAAAGCTTTGGGTGGTGTGAAAGTCATGGAAGAAATGGATAAGAAAAAAGCACAACTGCTTTATGATGCCATGGACAACAGTAATATCTTTGTTGGCACAGTTGCCAAAGAAGACCGTTCGCTGATGAATATCTGTTTTGTGATGAAACCTGAATATGCTCAACTAGAAGAAGAGTTCATGAATTTCTCCAAAGCAAACGGAATGGTTGGAATCAAAGGACATCGTTCAGTTGGCGGCTTCAGGGCTTCTACTTACAATGCTCTTCCTATAGAAAGCGTACAGGCACTTGTTGACTGTATGAAAGAATTTGAAAAAACAAAAGCATAGAAAGTTCAGGGTTTAAAGTTCAAGGTTTAAAGTTTCCCAACCTTGAACTTTAAACATTAAACGAATAAAGACAATGAGCACAATTGAATTAAGACAAAAGATTATTGATCAATTATCTTTTATTGATGACATTTCTTTTCTTAGAGCAATAAAGACTTTGGTTGAATCAAAGACCAAAGATGATACTTATAAGTTATCAAATTTTCAAAAAGAAAGAATTAGGACAGGAAGGGAGGAACTAAGCAAAAGACGAACAATTTCACATGATTTTTTACAAAAAGAAATCAACCAATGGTTAGATTCAAAATAGAATGGTCAACAGAAGCGAGATCGGATTTATTAGATATTCTTGATTTTTATCTAAAAAGAAATGGTGACGCAATCTATAGTAGAAAATTAAATTCCAGAATTAATAAAAGTATTGGATTATTAACCAAAAATCCATTTCTGGGCAAACAAACAGAAACCCCTTCAGTCCGGGCATTGATATCAGGAGATTATCAAATTATTTATGAAGTTTTTGACAAACTGATCTTGATAATTATGATTTGGGATTGCAGAATGGATCCTGAAGATAAGATAATTGACTTAAGAATTAAATGAAAAACAATTAAGATACTTTATTAAAAGCCTAAAGTAATTTGGCCTTTAATTTTAGAATTTAGAATCTTATAAATTGGCGATTTTTAAAAATAGATTATTACAAACAAAACAAAATTTAGAAACATGAAAGTACTATTAGCAACAGAAAAACCCTTCGCTGCACCGGCAGTGAACGGTATTCGTAAAATTGTAGAAGATGCCGGTTACGAACTTGTACTTCTCGAAAAATATGCTGATCCCAATGATTTGCTAATTTCCGTATCGGATGCTGATGCAATGATCATACGTAGCGACAAGGCTACAAAAGCAGTTATTGATGCAGGAAAAAATCTAAAGATCATCGTTCGTGCCGGTGCCGGTTATGACAACATTGACCTTGCAGCAGCCACTGAAAAAGGCATCATTGCAATGAACACTCCCGGACAAAATTCAAATGCAGTTGCTGAACTTGCAGCAGGCATGATGGTTTTCATGGCACGCGTTCAGTTAAAAGGTGGTTCAGGAACAGAACTGAAAGGTAAGAAACTCGGCTTGCATGCTTATGGCAATGTTCCAAGAATGTTGGCTAATATAGCCAAAGGCTTTGGAATGGAAATTTATGCTTATGATCCGTTCATTCCTGCCGAAGCAATTACCAAAGATGGAGTAAAGGTTGTAAAAGATCTCGATGAACTTTACTCAACTTGTCAGTATGTTTCTTTGCACATTCCTGCAAATGCAGAAACAAAAAAATCAATAAACTCTATCCTGATGTCGAAAATGCCAAAGGGGGGAACTATTATCAACACTGCAAGAAAAGAAGTAATAAATGAAGAAGATCTGAAAATGATCTTTGAAGGCAGACCAGACTTCAAATACATTTCGGATATCGCTCCTGACTGTCACAATGACCTGCTTAAATATGAAGCCAGATATTACAGCACTCCGAAAAAGCAGGGAGCAGAAACATCAGAAGCCAATATTAATGCCGGTCTTGCCGCAGCAAACCAGATCGTGAATTTCCTGAAAAACGGAGACAGGACTTTCCAGGTGAATAAGTAAAATGAATTAAATTTTTAGTGTATTTGACAGAACACTGATAAAACTGATTCCTGAATACCGGGATGAGGATCATCAGTGTTCTGTTTTTATTAAACAATAATTAAAAAATCATGTCAATAATTAAACCTTTTAAAGGACTTCGTCCACCAAAAGAATTAGTAAAAGAAATTGCTTCGCGTCCTTATGATGTGCTGAATTCAGAAGAGGCAAGAGCAGAAGCAGTAGAGAAATCATTGCTTCACATCACAAAACCCGAAATTGATTTTCCCAAAGGAACTGATGAACACTCGCAGCAGGTTTATGAAAAAGCTGTTGAGAATTTCAGAAAATGGCAAAACAACGGTTGGCTGGTAGCTGATGAAAAAGAGTTGTACTATGTTTATGCCCAAACCATGGAGGGCCGCACCCAATACGGGCTTGTTGCCTGTGCAAATGTGGATGACTACATGAATGGCATTATCAAAAAACATGAACTGACACGCAAAGACAAAGAAGAAGACCGCATGAAACATGTGCGCATAAACAATGCCAATATTGAACCCGTTTTCTTCTCCTACCCTGCCCTCCCGGAAATTGATCAAATTGTTTCTGCTGTGATAAGCAATCCGCCTGTTTACAATTTTGTTTCTGATGAAGGATTCGGACATCAATTCTGGGTGATAAATGATGACAATACCATTAAAAATATCACTGAATTATTTGCAACAAAAGTTCCTTACTTATATGTTGCAGATGGTCATCATCGCACGGCTGCAGCAGCACTTGTTGGCAATGAAAAGAAATTAAAGAATCCAAACCATACAGGAAAAGAAGAATACAACTATTTTCTGGCAGTAATTTTTCCTGACAATCAGCTTAAGATTATTGACTATAACCGCACAATAAAAGATCTGAACGGATTGACAGAAGAACAACTGATTGATAAACTTGAAGTAAATTTTGATGTGATTCTTCAGGGAAAAGAAATTTTCAAACCATCAAAACTTCATGAATTCAGTATGTATCTGGAAGGGAAATGGTATTCATTGCAGGCCAAACAAGGAACATTTAATGACAACAACCCCATAGGCGTGCTTGATGTAACAATACTTTCCAAACTTGTGCTTGATGATATTCTTGGAATAAAAGACCTGAGAACAGACTGCAGAATTGATTTTATTGGTGGCATCCGCGGACTGGGTGAATTAAAGAGAAGGGTTGATAATGGCGACATGAAAGTTGCTTTTGCACTTTATCCTGTGTCCATGAAGCAGCTTATTACTATTGCAGACACCGGAAATATCATGCCTCCAAAGACGACATGGTTTGAACCAAAACTCAGAAGTGGTCTTGTTGTACATCTTTTGGAATAAACAAAAAGATTGAAAAAAAGAAGTTAATTATCGGTTAAAATTCAAGCATTTGCTTCAAAGTTTTGAATAATTCAGGTTTGTAAATTAATTTTTTTTTTGATAAAAATTTGACAATCAAAAAAAATTGTATTAATTTTACACCGGCAAAAAACAACCTTTATTAAAAGGATACGTCTTGTAACAAACAGTAAAGTATAACCAAATTTTTAAAATCATGAAGAAAACATTATCAGCTATTGTAATTGGAGCACTTTTAATAAGTGTTTCCTTTATTTCCTGTAAAAAAACATCCGATGCTCCGGATACTTCCGGTAATCATGTTCTGAATTATTACACCGGCAGCCTTTCCGGCTTGGGTACCCATGGCGGACTTCCTGCAGGTTTTGCTTTTGCATGGCCTTCAAACATTAAAATTGTCGGTTATATGACCGGAGGTGATCCCGGGAGTAAATCAATTTTCAAGTTACCCAAAAATCTTAAAAACATTCCTTCATCATTATCCAAAGGTAATTACACCGAGTATGGCATTGGTACCTATGTGAATGTTTACATGAAGCTTTATAATACAAATAATACACCTTACCAACTCATCATTCCCAGCGGTGTTATTATGTGCGATTCTTTTCCAAATGACACGACTGTTGTGGACACTTCACAATCAGGTATTATTATTCCTCCTGACACAATCAATATTCCCGGATCAGATACTGTTGGAGTTTGTTTGAAATCATTCTGCCTCAATGAGCATCATGCAGCACCTTCTTCTCTGAACAAATACAAGTTTGCAGTAATTACCAGCAATGAATCATTGCATACTGTAGTAACAATCTTAAGAAACAAAAAATCGCTTTCTGCCCATATCAGTGATATACAAACAATTTTATGGAAAATTACAGACGGACAAGGCCTGTCTCAAGCGGATATTGACATGATGAATTCATGGAATTGACAATAATTTAAAATGACTTTAATAAAGGCTGCTCACATAGGGTAGCCTTTATTTTTTTCAATGTTTCCATAAAGAATTTTACAACCCAAAAATTTGACTACGGTATTCTAATTTGTTGCTATATTTGTCTGAAATTATTTAGAACAATGCCATGCTAAAAAAGACAGTATTATTGGTCATTCCTCTTACAATTATTTTCGTTTTAATTGCCATAATAAAAAGTGAAAAAATTGCAGCCAAAGGAACGTCGAAAATTTCAAGTGATTGTACTTTCAAGGGTTTCAAACTTTATGGAAAGGTGCAGGTGGTTAATGCTTTTCCTGACATTAAAGTGCAGGTGGTTGATGCCTTTCCTGACCTGAAAGTTCAGACGGTTGACGCATTTCCTGATGAATGCGGAAAATGGCAGATGGTTGAATCATTCCCTGATTTCAAGGTGCAATTTGTTGATGCTTTTCCTGACATCAAAATTCAGTATGTAAATGCATTTCCCGGATTACCCTAATACCAGACGTAAATTCTGAATTGCAAAAATCTATTGCAAACATTGATTTTTGGAAATCCCCGAACTACAAAAAATGTCACTTAACTTTGAACATTGATGATACTGCAAAGTTTTAAGAAAGAAAATATTGTCAGAACCTTAGTGATATTTGGCTTTGCAGTTATTTATTCGATCATATCTTTCGTCAATCATTACCTGTTTCGCACCAACGCACACGACTTTGGAATACTCAATCAGTCGCTCTATGATTATGCACATTTCAGAGTAAATAACAACACTGTCCTTGATCCAAATTTTGGAAATATTCTCAGTGATCATTTCGAAATTCTGATGATTATCTTTTCACCCTTGTATTACATTTTCGGTTCATATACCTTGCTCATTGTCCAAATAATTGCAATTATCATTGGCGGGCAGGGTATCTATAAATTTATCGAGCTTATCAGCAACAGGAAACTTGCTTTCGCTGCCATGATCCAATTCTTTCTTTTCTTTGGGATTTATTCTGCGCTTTCTTTCGATTATCACAATAATGTCGTTGGAACAATGGCCGTCCCATGGCTGTTTTATTTTATTCACAAAGAAAAGTGGAAGCAAACAATTATTATTTTCACCCTGTTCTTACTCTCTAAAGAAAACATGGCATTGTGGGGTTTCTTCATCTTTATTGGGTTGATGATTAAATACAGGAAGGATCGCAAAAAACTGATGTGGTCAGCCATTCTGGCAACTGTATCCATCATTTATTTTATAGTGATTGTAAAATGTGTAATTCCTTCGCTTGGCAAGCCGGGAGCCACTTATCTTCACTTCAGGTATTCCGCCCTGGGCAGCAATTTCGGTGAAGCATTGACGACAATTGTTACCAAACCCGTTTATACTTTCAAACTTCTATTTGTGAATCAGCTTGGTTTTGCAGCGGGGGATTATGTAAAATCAGAACTTCACATTGCAGTGCTGCTTTCGGGAGGCATTCTTCTTTTTTACAGACCCTATTATCTTCTGATGTTGTTGCCAATTTACGGGCAAAAAATGTTTTGTGATGTTTACACTTATTGGGGTTTGAGTTTCCATTATTCTGTAGAATTTCTCCCAATCATAACAGTTGGAGCTTTTACAATCATCAGTGAAATAAACAAAGAAAAAACCAGAAGAATATGTGCATACCTGTTGATAATTCTTACTGCTGCTATTACTTTCCATTCAATGGATCACACATTCACTTACTTTAACAGAGAGAAGCAGAGATTCTATCAAAAGCCACATTACACAAGAGACTTCGATGTGAAGGAAACATATAATGCGCTAAAAATGATACCAGAAAATGCTGCCGTCTGTGCACAGGATGAATTTGTGTCTCATTTGTGTTTCAGAGAAAAAATTTATTTGTTTCCCTATATCACGGATGCGAGCTATATTGTCGTCAACAGCAAAGCCAACATTTACCCCTTCAGTAAAGAAAAAGACTATACTCAAAGTGTGGCAAAGATTGACAGTTCATCTGTATGGGTGAAAATTTACGACAGTAATTTTATGAAAATATTTAAAAGGAAAATTTAAAATGAGTGTTGTTGAAAATCTATATGAAATAAAGAAACAGATCCCTGATAATGTCAGGCTTATTGCAGTAAGTAAGACCTATCCTATTGAGGACATACAACACGTTTATGATTGTGGTCATAAAATTTTCGGTGAAAATCGTGCGCAGGAGTTCTTCGAAAAACAAGCAAAACTTCCGGCTGATATTGAGTGGCATTTCATCGGACATCTTCAAACCAACAAGGTGAAATTTGTTGTCCCATTTGCCTTATACATTCATAGTATTGACAGCCTCAAACTGCTTAACGAAGTAAACAAAGAAGCAGTAAAAAACAATAAGGTTGTAAATTGCCTGCTTGAGATCTATATTGCCAGCGAAGAAAGCAAGATGGGTCTGGACCTGACAGAAGTATTTAAGATTCTCAGTTCACCGGAATTTCAGCAAATGCAGAATGTAAGAATTTGTGGTGTGATGGGAATGGCGACATTCACTGAAAACACAGATTTAATCAGAAAAGAATTTCAAAACCTGAAAGCAGGTTTTGACTCTATTAAAACAAACCACTTTAAAAACAATCCTTATTTTAAAGAAATTTCAATGGGTATGTCGGGTGATTTCCATATCGCTATTGAAGAAGGAAGCACTATGGTGAGAATAGGAACGGCGATATTCGGGAAAAGATTTATGATTTGAGATTTGTGATTTAAAATTTAATTAGGTCTAATTTCCTTCATAGATTTTATCCAGTACAGCACCAATTTATAATTCCACACATCAAAGACTCTGCAAGAATCAGAGATTTTATTTAAATCAATGCCTTCATTTTTATAGGCTTCATTGCTGTCTGACTCATCAAGTTCTGTAACAACTAGTGCAGGATTAAATTTTTTAATCGGATCTATCCAATTATAATATTTGTACCATACCGGCAATACAATTGCCTTGTTTTTCCAACAAACTGTTGAAGCCCATGAACCAAGAACAGGTTTGTCTTTAAGATTATAATCTGCGAGATAATTATTGATTGCGCCAAGCTGAAAAGTCCGTCTGTTATAAGCATCATAGTTATTCTTCAAATTAAAAAAGGCAATGATAATAGCTAATGTGAAAAACAAGTATTGCAATTTTCCATAATGATAAGTCCATTCACTATAAACAGTGGAAAGAATAGCGCCTGATGCAAAAATAAAACCCAACAAATACCTGTAGGGAAGATAGTGCAACGGCATTCTGGTAAGTTCAAAAAGCAACCATACTGATGAAAATATAAGCAAAGGAACATTTTTAAACTTTATTTTTTTTATTGTAAAAAACACTGTGGTGAAAAATATGAAAACTAAGAAATGAATAAGATTTATCCTGAAAATGTTTGTCCAAAATTTGTTTATGAAAATGTACCATGCATCAACAAGTACCATCTTAACTGTTGATGCATAAAAGCCGGTTGTCAACCTGGAAAGCACATATCTTATTCTGTCCATATTGGGCAAACACCAGCAGAGAAAATATATTCCAAAAAGAGCAACAGTGATTAACAATACATGGCATGGAAACCGGTAATCCCTGAAATCAAATTTCCTTTTTATTATTGATTCACGAATAGCAATAATAAATGCGGTTATAGGGACCAATCCAATAACGTAAGTGAAACTTATTTTTGTGAAATAACAAAGAAAAGAAAAGAATACCGAAACGAATATCAATCTTATTTTTTTTCTGTATTCTTTAGCCTGACAGGCGATGAGAAAAAAATAAAAACTAAATAGAAGCAGGCTCAGACACACCACTTCTGCCAGGGCATAATGGGCAAATTGAAAAATATGAAACTCCAGCATCACAAACAAACTAAGGAAAATTCCAAAGTGGCGGAATTTCCTGTTTAGCAGAAAAAGGCTGACAGCGCCCAAACTCAGAAATAATGTAACCAGTCTGCCAACTATTAATTTTGTTCCGAAAATAAAAAAAGCCGGAGCCATCAGAATATTATAAAATGGCGCCAGGACAAAACAATCTGTTTCGTTGATGTCAAAATGATGATGGTTTACAAGATTTTTTACCTGTGAGACGTAACCACCTTCATCAGTCCAGGGACCGCGTGAATAAGTATCAACAAGTGTGTCGGGGTCAGCGCTCAGGAATGGCAACTGAATTGTGAAATAAACCAGGATAATGATCAGTGGCCAATATTTTTTCATGCTTCCCACAATTACTTTAGTTACCAGTTTTCAAATTACTTTGCTAACCCTAATTTCTGATCCAAAAAACATTAATCTTATACCTCCAGACATCAAAAGTGCGAATGGAATCAGACAATTTATTCAAATCAATATTTTGACTTTTGTACGAATTATCACTTTCCGCCTCGTTAGTTTCAGAAATTACGAGCGATGGTTTAAAGGATTTAACAGGATCTTTCCAATTAAAATAATTGTTCCAAACAGGAAAAGTAACAGCCTTGTTTTGCCAGCAAAAAGAAGATGCCCAGGCACCGATTACAGGCCTTTCTTTCAAATCATAGTTTGACAAATATTCATTAATAGCGACCAACTGATAACTTTTTCTTTCCATAGCATCTTTATAAAATGAGAGGTTGTATATTCCGAACGCAATAGCTATCGCAAAGATCAAGAGTTTTATTTTCTTAAAATAGATGTCCAATGCTGAATAAAATGATGAAATAAAAACTCCTGAAGCAAAGAACAGACTAATAATATAGCGATTGGGAAGATAAAGCATCGGCACTTTATGAAGCTCAATAATTATCCAGATGAAAGAAAATAATGCAATCTGAGAGTGAATTGTTTTTTTCTTTTTCGCAATAAAAAGCACGATTGCCAGTGCAAGAATAACAAAAAAATGAACAATAAAAACTTTATATTCACTAACGAAAAAAACATGAATCCAATTGAATAATGCATCACGCCTGATTGAGACAAAGGTGGCACCATAGCGTCCTCCTGATTCATTCGACATAACAAAATCATAGAATTCTTTATTTGGTATGTACCAAAGAAAATAATAAGTCAAAACAAAACCAACTGAGAAGACAAAGAACCATGTAAAATTTGAATAATGCTGCCATTTAATTTTTCGTTCTTTTACTGATAATACAAGAGCATTGAAAAATGAAGTGATGGGTAAAATTGCAGCAACATACAGGTATTGTATCTTGGCTCCATAACAAAGAAACATAAAAAGTGAAGCAAGAAAAATCTTCGGCAAATTAGTCCTTAAACTGAAATTATTTTCCGTTTTTAAAAAAAATAAAAGCCCAAGCATGATAAAATCTACACACATCATTTCAACCATTGCATAGTGGGTAAACTGGAAAATATGAAATTCGAGCAGAACAAATAATAACAGGAAAACACTAAAATTCCATAGTTTTTTTTCTTTCAAAAAAAGAAACAGAACAAAAAGTGTAAGCATAATTGTAATAAGCCTTGCTACCAATAAACTTGTTCCGAATATCAGGAAAAATGGAAGTTGAATAATATTAAAAACAGGTCCACGTACAAATGTGCTGTTTTCTTTAAGATCAAAGGTTCCATGGTTGACAAGGTTTTTCACTTGTGAGGCATAAAGACCTTCATCCGTCCAGGCACCACGGGTATTAATATCTACTACCGTATCCGGATCAGCTTTCAGAAAAGGGAGTTGCAAACCGAAATAAATAACCAGTATGATTAATGGCAGGAATTTTTTCAAAATATGCATGGACAAATTTAGATAATTTCCTTTAAAATGGTTTAAAAGTTCAATGGTTAAAGTTCAATGTCGCGGTTGACCATTGACTGATGACCATTGACTGATGACTGATGACTATTGACTATTGACTATTGACTACTGACTATTGACTACTGACTATTGACTACTGACTATTGACTACTGACTACTGTATAATAAACCTGGAAAGTTGAAGAAAAACTTTCCAGGTTACTCGGGTAAATTTTATTCAATAGAGAAGTTATTCTTCTTTTATCAAACTGTCGTTGTCATTTTTTTTCATAGTAGGTTTGTCAGCATCATCACCGGTCGTATCTTTCTTTTCCCAGGCAGTAGGACAATAATATTTGTGGCCCATATCGAGCACAGCTTTTGGAAATTTCCCCTTGGTTATTTTACTCTTTGGATCGTTGTAAACTTTGGTCATAAAAATCCCAAATATTGGCAGTGCACTGTGGCAGCCTTCCATTTTCTCCGATCTGCGGAAATGTATGCAACGATCCTCCCCTCCTACCCATGTTCCTGCAACTAGATCTTTGGTTATGCCCATAAACCAGCCATCCGAATAATTTGATGATGTTCCCGTTTTCCCTCCTATTTCATTACCACCGAAAATATCGGCATAATCCCATAATGATTCAGATGTTCCACCCGGTTCTTCGAGGCCGCCTTTTAGCATATACACCATCATATTTGCTGTGGTATCGCTCAGCACTTTTCTTTGTATAGGTTTGAATTCTTTTATGATTTTTCCTTCCCTGTCAGTGATTTTTGTCACCAGCACCGGTTGTGTGTAAACACCCTTGTTCAGGAAAGTGCAATAAGCAGCAACCATTTCGAGCAATGACACATCGTTTGAACCCAACCCTATTGACGGAACAACTTTGAGCTTACTCTTAATTCCAAGTTTGGCTGCATAGTCAGCTACCTTCTGGAAGCCTACTTTATCTGAAAGCTGCACCGTCACTGAATTGCATGAACGTGCCATGGCATAACGCAAAGTCATGTTCCGGCCAGAAAATTTCCATTCGGCATTGTGTGGCGACCATGTTTTCTTCACACCATCTTCAGTATAATTTATGGTGATTGATTTATCAGTGATCCTGTCGCAGGGAGTCCAGCCATTATCAAGAGCGGCGCAGTAAACAAAAGGTTTGAACGTAGATCCCGGTTGTCTTTTTGCCTGTTGGATATGGTCGTATTTGAAGAATTTATAATTGATACCGCCTATCCAAACTTTTATTTGTCCCGTAAATGGATCCATCACAAGGAAGCCAGCATTCAGAAATTTCTTCATATAGCGTATGGAATCCATAGGGCTTAATGTCTTTTCTTCTTCACCGGACTTCCATGAAAAAAGTTTCATTTTCCGTGGTGTGTTCAGCACTTTGTTTATTGAATCAATGTTGCCTTTATAACGCTTTGACAGTTTTGCATAAAGGCTGGTGGTCTTTACAAAATCTTCAATAAAATTGGGGATTTCTTTTTCTCTCGCATCAATCCATGGATTGTGATCGCCCCAGTGGTTATTGAAACGCCGTTGTATCCTTTGCATGTGTTCGGCCACTGATTCTTCTGCATATTTTTGAAGACGCGAATCAATGGTGGTGTATATTTTCAGTCCATCCTTGTAAATATCGTATCCTGACTTAAGGCACCAATCTTTCAAATCATTTGCAACAGCTGTTCTCACATAAGAGCCAAGAGTAGTTTCAGTGGGATCGTCAATATTATAATCCAGTTGTATCGGTAACTTGCGGATGGAATCATATTGCCGTTGTGAAAGGTAATTATATTTCAGCATTTGCGACAACACGACATTTCTTCTTTCGAGACATTTCTTAGGATGCGAAATAGGGCTGAATGTTGATGGAGCTTTGAGCACTCCCACCAGTGTTGCGGCTTCCTGG
The DNA here is from genome assembly GCA_903889915.1 of uncultured Bacteroidota bacterium. Classification (GTDB taxonomy): domain Bacteria; phylum Bacteroidota; class Bacteroidia; order Bacteroidales; family CG2-30-32-10; genus CAISZK01. The sequence goes on along the minus strand of CAISZK010000312.1, from coordinate 2,992 downwards.
ATATTTAATCTTGACGGAAGTTTGTTGAAATAAGTCCTGCAGGCAACTTTTATTCCGAAAGTGTTGCTTCCGAAATCAACTGCATTCAGATACATTGTCAGAATATCTTCTTTGCTGTATTTGCTTTCAAGCCTTACGGCAGTGATCCATTCTTTGGTTTTCGAGATCAGTGTACGAACATAAGGTATAAATGCAAGCGGACCACGTGATGTTTTCCTTGTTTTAAAAAGATTCTTCGCCAACTGTTGAGTGAGGGTGCTGCCCCCACGCTGATCACCTTTCAATATATTCCACATAGCCGAAAAAGTAGCTTTCACATCAATGCCGTTATGTTCAAAGAAGCGTGTGTCTTCAGTAGCAATAAGCGCATTGATGATATTTTTCGAGATCTCTTTAAATTCAACGGGCACCCTGTTTTCTTTATAAAATTTCCCGATGAGCACTCCGTCGGCTGTGTACAATTCAGAACCAATTGACATTTCAGGGTCCTTCAGTGGATCAATGCTTGGCGTTGATCCGAACAGCCAAAGAAAATTTACACCAACAGCAATAAAGTAAATGATAATTGAAAGAAAAATATTGAAGCTGTACTTAATGGTTTTACGAGCCACTTTCGCATGCCAGACACGTTTTTCAAGGTACGGTATGTAACGAAAAACAAGCCTTTTTATCAGGTTGAAAAATGATTTCTTCAAATTCCAAACCCAGACAAAAGGGAAAATTATGTACTTAAAAATCACTTTAAGTTTTTTCAGAAAAGGATGTATTTCCGAAGTGTTTTCAATGTTTGCCGAATCGTCTGTTTCCACCTGTTGTGCCCGTAATTTCAATTATCCTTATAGTTCGGAAAACTGTAAAAGTTTATCAATTTTAAAGGGTGCAAATTTAGTGATTTCCGGCGGATGAGCAAATCTTTTTTTAGCAAGGGGCAATGGTCATTGATGGCCATTATGCATTAGTTTTATTTATGGTTTGATATTTTTTTTGCTATTGCAAAGTATTTGTCAGCATTCTTTGAGTCGCCGGATAATTCATAGGTATTAGCAAGATTCGAATTTATTGAGGAGTTAAGAGGATCCAAAGCCAGCGCCTTCTTCAGAAATTTAATAGAGAGTTCAAATTCCTTTTGTATTCCATAAGCCACGCCAATATTTTCAAGCAACGAGACATCATTATCCTTTATAGCATAAGCGCTCAGAAGATACTTCAAAGATTTATTAATGTCATTCAAATGTTTACCATAAATCTCGCCGATTTTGGCAAGTGCAGAGAAACATTTTGGGTCATATTTAAGAACATTTTCAAGAATAATTTTTGCCGAATCTATTTGATTGTTATCCTCGAACACTCCTGCCAAATCAACACTAAGTTCTTTATTGAAGGGTTGATAATTTATAAGGCTTTTGTAGCAAATGACTGCTTCACCATAATCCTTATTGTGGTAGCTCATTTGTGCACAATAAAGCAAATTGTTTATAGCTACCGTATCGGTAGGCTGCAGTTTCAAAGCTGTATCAAAACACTCTGCTGATTTTTTCAAATCCTTCATATCCAACATAACATTACCAAGGAAAGTCCAGTTTAAATAATCCTTGGGATTGAATAAAATTGCGGTTTTTAAATCTTTTAATCCAAGATTGTATTTCTCTAAATAAATATAAGTAATACCGCGAATACGATAAGCATCTGCGTAAGTTGAGTCCATTTTTATTACAATGGATAAGTCATATAAAGCCTCACTATATTTTTTTAGTTTTCCAAAAACGTTTGCAAGGTTAAAATAAGCCTTTTCAAACATTGAATCGAGCGCTATTGCCTTCGTATAATCGTTGATCGCTTCATCATATTTTTTCAAATAAGTATAGGCGTTTCCACGGAAATTGTAAGCTTTGGCAGAAATAGGATCAATTTTAATTAACGATGTGTATGCCTTAAGAGCTTTGCTATATTCGCCGGCATCCATATATTGACGTCCAACAATTCTGTACAATGCAGTATCGGGCTGTGCACACAGATTTGGTTGAGGAATAATACCGGAAAGGACGACAAATACTAACAGAACAGATAATTTCGTTACCTTGCTTTTCATTGAAATATGTTTGGATATATTCTCAACCCCTGTTTACTAAGTGAAACTTTCAAAATAACTTCCATATATTAAATTCAGAGCATCAATTGCAGTTGCTTTCAAGCAACTGATAATAAAGTTTGGTTCCTTATTGCTTTAGCATCATTCTTTGTAACTATGAGGCTAAAGCCAAAGTCTTTTTGTTTCTTTTTTCAGTCAGTTAAAACTGACTGCAATTGATGAATTTATTTTAAACTTTTTTCTAAGACAGCAAAAGTAAAAAAATAAAAATTGAACACACGGGAAACATGAAGTAAATTTTGAAACATTTTTCTTTTTGCTACTGTTTATAATAATATTTTTTTAGCTTTGTCCACATTTCCTTTAATTATGGATCAAACCAATCTTAAAAACAAATCATTCATAAAGACCATTGCGATTAGTGCATTTGCACTTAATATCATTGTTATCCTGGTGTTGTTGTATTTTAAGTCAATGGTTGGCAACAGGCTTGTTACTGCTCACGACCTGCTGGTCAGTCTCGGGAATGAGCGAATAAAATACAATGTCATGGTGAATGATACTCTCGACATCAACACCAGCTTTGCTGTCACACAAAGTATCATTGTATTTGTTGAAATGCAGTTTGAAGATACAATCAATATTCTCGATTTAGTACCGGTAAATCAAACGATAGGTGTTCCGATAAACTTCGAAGTCAATCAAAATTTGAAAGTTGATACAGTGATCCTGATAAAAGATAAATTGATCATTCCTCTTGATGAAAAGATACCGGTTCATCAGATGACTATTCCGGGTCATTCGGCGCCACCTCTACCGGAGCAAACGGCGCCACCCCTACCGGTTCAATCAGCGCCACCCTACCGGTTCAAACGGCGCCACCTGTGATGTCTGGTTTCTAAT
>CAISZK010000311.1 GCA_903889915.1 uncultured Bacteroidota bacterium | reverse complement strand
ACAGCAAGTGTCGCCATCACCCAAACAACCAATATCAATGTAAATAATCCACAGGTAATTTGCAATGGAGACAGCTATACCATCAATGGTCATGTTTATACAACTGCAGGAAATTATTATGACACACTTAACTCAGTTCATGGTTGCGACAGTATCATAAAAACTATTCTTACAGTAAAACCAACACCACCAGCACCTGTCATCATCAGCAATGATACTGTTTTAACATCAAACGCTGCAACCGGTAATCAGTGGTACAGAAATGACACTCTTATTACCGGAGCAACCAATCAAACTGATTCTTTAAATGGTTTTGGGAATTATTATGATATCGTTACACTGAATGGATGTACTTCCGACACTTCAAATGTAATCGTTTTTACAAATGCAGGTATTAAGGAAACAACCTTGAACAACGCTGTACAGATCTATCCAAATCCTGCCAATGACTACATCATTATTGAAGCTCCACAGAAAGCTGAGATAGAAATATTAAATATTCAGGGCCAACTGATAAAAACCATTCTTTCCACGAATAGCAAAACGAAAGTTGATGTTTCTGCAATGCCAAAAGGATTGTTTATTATAAAGCTTAAAATAGGACAAAAAATAGCTGTAAAGAGGTTTGTGAAAGAATAGCCAGGATTTGAAAGAATCAGTTTCTAATGATGCATTTTGCCTAAAACTCATGAAAAACATTTCTTTTTTCTTGTTAACTTTGCAAAAAAAACAAAATGGATCTCCTACTCAAAGTAAAAGACAATAAAGCTGATTTTCTTCTGGAATTGTTAAAGAATTTCTCTTTTGTAAAGGCCAGGCCAATCTCTCCGGCTAAAATGCGATTGATGGAAGAATTAACGGAAGCTGTAAAGCATGTTAACCTCGCAAAACAGGGAAAACTAAAAGCAAAACCTGTAAAGGAATTATTGAATGAGATTTGATGTTCTAAGTATTACTCCTTTTGACATACAGCTAAAACGGCTGATCAAAAAATACCCTTCTTTGAAAAAAGAATTGGAAGCATTGTCTGATTCACTTGAAACAAACCCGGCACAAGGCATTCCATTAGGACATAATTGTTATAAGATTCGTTTATCCATTTCATCCAAAGGAAAAGGAAAATCAGGTGGTGCAAGAATCATTACCCATGTTCACATCTCCGAAACTACAGTTTATCTTCTTTCAATTTACGATAAGAATGAGATATCAGATATAACTGATAAAGAATTAAAGATGCTTATCAAATTTATTGATTAATCTCTTCAAACAAATTGATATTTCATCATTGGCAATAATGGGCTATCTTCTTTTCCTTAGCACTCTTTTCACAAACAACACCATTTTATAAACCCAATCATTCTTATTAATAAAAACCTTACTTTTGCCGCCTGTAATTATTTAAGGTTATGACAAAATGGCCTGATTACAGAATTGGCAGGTGTTTTGATTAACAAAATGCCTGGAACAAAAAGCTTATGACCACAATTAAAGAAATGCTGAAAATGAACAAAAAGAAAAGTTCCAAGGAAAAAAAGATGGAAAATGATGATATTTTAAAAAACGAAGAATCTGCCGCAACTGACAAAGAGACACAATCTCAACCGGACGAAGTGTCAGGTGAAGATTCTAAATCAGAAGTAAAAAAAGAGCCTACATTTGAAGAAAAATTCATTGAAACAAATGACCGCTTATTGCGACTCTATGCTGAATTTGACAACTACAGAAAAAGAACAATTAAAGAACGAATTGAATTAAGTCGTACAGCTTCAGAGGAAATAATTATTTCACTTTTGCCCGTGGCTGACGACCTTGAACGCGCTATTAAATCTCTTGATCAGTCATGTGATGAGAGTGCAGTGGGCGAAGGCATAAAACTTATCTATGCCAAATTCATGAACATCTTTACCCAAAAAGGTGTGGAAGTTATCAAAACTGATGGCGAAGTTTTCAACACCGATTTTCACGAAGCAATAGCCAATGTCCCTGCTGAAAGTGAAGAAATGAAAGGGAAGATCTTTGATGTTGTTGAAAAAGGTTATTTGCTTAATGGAAAGGTGATCCGCTATGCAAAAGTGGTGGTAGGGAATTAAAAAAGTTAGTTGTTTGTTGTTAGTTGTTAGTTGTTTGTTGTTATGTTCAGGGTTCGGAGTAAAAATCTTTAAACTTTGTACTTTGTACTTTAAACTATTTTAAAAAATGGCGAAAAGAGATTATTATGAAATATTGGGTGTTTCGAAAAATGCTACTGAAGCAGAGCTAAAGAAGGCTTACCGGCAGATGGCTATGAAATACCATCCTGATAAAAATCCCGGTGACAAAGCATCCGAAGATAAATTCAAAGAAGCTGCTGAGGCTTATGATGTGTTGAGTGATGCTCAAAAACGTCAGAGATATGATCAGTTTGGTCATGCCGGAATGGGCGCCGGTTCAGGATTTGGCGGAGGCGGAATGAACATGGATGACATCTTCAGTCATTTTGGCGACATTTTTGGCGATATGTTTGGAGGTGGTTACAGTTCGAGAGGTGGCGGTCAGCGTTCGCGAAGGGTGAACAAAGGCTCCAACCTTCGTGTGAAAGTAAAACTTACACTCGAAGAAATTGCCAATGGCGTGGAGAAAAAGATCAAGGTCAACAAATATATCAGTTGTAATGATTGCAGTGGAACAGGCGCCAAAGGAGGTTCTTCTTACAGCACTTGTTCAACATGCCGCGGAACCGGACAGGTGACAAGGGTAACCAACACTTTTCTGGGTCAAATGCAGACTTCATCCGTTTGCCCTCATTGCGGTGGCGAAGGACAGATCATTACTGACAAATGCAACACCTGTTTTGGCAATGGCATTGTAAAAGGCGAAGATATTATTTCACTGAACATCCCTGCCGGTGTTGCTGAAGGCATGCAACTTTCGGTGAGCGGAAAAGGCAATGCAGCAGCACGCGGAGGCATTGCAGGCGATCTGATCATCGTGATCGAAGAAATTGAACACCCTGAATTGATAAGGGATGGCGATAATCTTCTTTACGAACATTACATCACTTTCCCTGATGCAGCTATGGGAACATCTGTTGAAGTACCCACAATTGATGGAAAAGCAAGGGTTAAGATCGAAGCAGGCACACAGTCGGGCAAGGTTCTCCGGCTGAAAGGCAAAGGGCTGCCTTCTTTAAATTCCTATTCACGCGGAGACTTGTTGGTGAACATTAATATCTGGACCCCACAGACACTTAGCAAAGAAGAAAAAGCCATGCTTGAAAAACTTCAGGCATCACACAATTTCAAACCACATCCCAATAAAAAAGACAAGAACTTTTTTGAAAGGATGAGGGAAATGTTTCATTAAAACCAAAGAGGTTAGAAGTTGGATGTTGGATGTTGGATATTGGATGTTGGATATTGGATGTTGGATATTGGATGTTGGATATTGGATATTGGATATTGGATATTGGATATTGGATGTTGGATGTTGGATGTTGGATGTCCGCAACCTTAAACTTTAAACCTTAAACTTTGAACATTTTAAAATCTTAAATCAAAAATCTCAAATCTTAAATAACTCTCATGGATATTTTTAATGCAGCAAATGTAAGCAAACGCTTTGCGCATCATACCGCATTGGATAAAGTCAGTATTGATGTTCCGGAACAAAGCATCTTTGGTTTGCTGGGCCCCAATGGTGCAGGAAAAACCACGCTGATCCGCATCATTAACCAGATAACCGGTCCTGATGAAGGTGAACTGCTTTTCTGTGGTCAGAAACTTCAGCCGCAGCATATTGAAATGATAGGTTACCTGCCCGAAGAACGTGGCCTTTACAAGAAAATGAAAGTCGGCGAACAGGCTTTGTATCTTGCACAGTTGAAAGGATTGTCGAGGGCCGATGCTTTGAAAAAGCTTAAATACTGGTTTGAAAGATTTGAGATACAAGCCTGGTGGGGACGCAAAGTGGAGGAACTTTCAAAAGGCATGCAACAGAAAGTGCAGTTCATTGTCACCATCCTTCACAATCCCAAACTGCTGATATTCGATGAACCTTTCAGCGGCTTCGACCCCATCAATGTGAACCTGCTGAAAGATGAAATATTGAACCTTAAACAAAACGGGGCGACAATAATTTTTTCAACCCACAACATGTCCTCAGTTGAGGAACTTTGCGATGACATTGCGCTTATCAACAAATCAAAACTTATTCTCTCAGGAAGCATTGGAAACATCCGGAAACAGTTTAAATCAAATACCTTTGAATTCGAACTGATGAATGTGAAAGAAGATTTGAAAAACATCATGGATGGTAAATTTCAACTTCTCGATGAAACCAAAGACGACCAAATTTCAAGGTATAAAATTAAACTGAAAGAAGGAATAATTCAAAACGATCTCATCAGGGAAGTGCTTCCTTATGCAGACATTCAATCATTCCGGGAAGTTATCCCGAGCATGAATGATATTTTTATTTCGCAAGTTGAACTTGATTCTCAATCTCAAAAACTCTAAAGCCATGAAGAAAATAAGGATCATTATCAAAAGAGAATATTTATCCAGAGTGCGGAAACGCTCTTTCATTGTCATGACTATTCTGGGTCCCTTGCTGATGGGTGCGATGTTTATAGTTCCTGCATATATGGCAACGAAATCCGACAGTGTGAAAACCATTGCTGTGATTGACGCCAAAGGAATTTTTTATAACAGCCTTAAGGAAACCGAGAGTTTGAAATTTACGTATCCCCCCGAAAGTCTCGATAGTGCCAAGCTAAAAACCGAACTGGGGACCTATGACGCCGTGCTTTATCTGCCTGCCGATTTCAACATGAAACCTTCGACAGCAACTTTATTTTTTGACAAACAACTGGGCATTCACGACCTTGCTTACATTGAGAACTCGTTGACGCAGGCGATCATTAAATTCCAGGCCGACCGCTGCCTGGACAATGATATCCAGAAATATTTTGAGAACAATATCAAAATAGCAACTTATAAAATCAAAGGAAACGGTGAAAAAGAGGAAAGTAATACCGGCGTAAGTACATTTCTCGGGATATTTTGCGGCATCATGATCTATATGTTTGTTTTTATGTTCGGCACGCAGGTTCTAAGAGGTGTTATCGAAGAGAAAACAAGCAGAATAGTGGAAGTGATCATTTCCTCGGTGAAGCCGTTTCAACTGATGATGGGAAAGATCATTGGCATTGCACTTGTAGGTCTCACACAGTTTATCCTTTGGATAGTGCTTACTTTTGGCATTGTCACAGTTGCTATGACCGCTATTTCGACGGACAACCATCCAATTAAAAAGGAAATGACAGTCAATAATACCAACAAGGTATTGAATCAGCAACAGATCGAGCAAAACATTGCAGCCGATCAATACAAGAATCCCGAAATGCGCGGACTTCTTACCGGTCTTTTAAATATCAATTATGGCCTGATGATCGGCATGTTTCTGTTTTATTTTCTCTTTGGCTACCTGCTCTATGCAGCCCTCTTTGCAGCCGTGGGGTCTGCCGTTGACAGTGAAGCCGACACCCAGCAGTTTATGTTGCCAATAACCATTCCGCTCATTTTTGCGATCGTAATGAGTCAGTTTGTGATCAACAATCCCGGAGGACCCGTTGCATTCTGGCTATCCATCATCCCACTGACCTCTCCTATTATTATGATGGTGAGGATACCATTCGGAGTTCCTGTGATGGATCTGGTTATTTCGTGCACGCTGCTGATCGCAGGATTTCTGTTATGCACCTGGTTTGCCGCCAAGATATACAGGACCGGCATACTGATGTATGGAAAAAAAGTAAGTTACCGGGAACTGCTCAAATGGTTGACGTATAAAAGCTAGAAGGGTTTGAAAAGTTTGAAATGTTTGAATTGTTTAAAGAATCTGAGGTTAACTGTAAATAACCAATGACCATCAATGACACGAAGTAAATGACGCGCAGCAAATGACCCAATGACCATTGACTAATGACTAATGATTATTGACTAATGACTATTGACTAATGACTAATGACAATTAAAAATGAAAGTTGCAATTATTGATCTTGGCACAAATACATTCAACCTTTTGGTGGCTGAATACGGCGAAAACCATCGCTATCAAATATTCCATAAGGAAGAACTCGATGTAAAACTTGGCGAAGGGAGCCTCAGCAAGGATTTCATCTCTCCCGTTCCCTTTCAGCGCGGCATTGATGCGCTGAAAATTCACAAAAAAACCATTGACCTTAACAGGGTTGACATTGTAAAGGCTTTTGCTACCTCGGCTATCCGCAGCGCAAAGAACGGGCAGGAATTTATTGCGCGCGCTTTTGAAGAAACAGGCATACAGATACAGCCTATTAGCGGCGACGAGGAAGCTGCATATATTTATCGCGGAGTTAAACTTGCTGAGATTCCTTACCTGAAGCCTTCGCTGATCATGGATATAGGCGGTGGCAGCACTGAATTTATCATTGCAAACAGCCATGAACTTATCTGGAAACAAAGTTTTAACCTTGGTGCGGCGCGGCTTAACCAGCTTTTTAATTTTTCGGATCCCATTACAGAAGATCAGATCAACGACTTAAAAAATTATCTTGAGCAGCAGCTCGAACCTCTTTTCAACGAAACAAAAAAGTATAAGATCAATCAGCTTATCGGATGCAGCGGATCGTTTGAATCGTTTGCCACTATGATCAAGCATAAGTTTTCACTTGCACGGATAAAACCATTGGCAAAATCGAGAGCCATCAACCTGATCCATTTCTCCAAACTTTACGAAACGCTGATCCTTTCGACCGAAAACCATAGGCTGCACATGCCCGGTTTGGTTGCAATGCGTGTTGACACAATAGTGTTTGCCTCGATCTTTGTGAGTTTTATGATCAAGAGATTAAACATAACGGAGATGATACTTTCGCAATATGCATTGAAGGAAGGAGTATTGCAGGAATTGATGGAAAAAAGTCAATAGGCATTCGTCAGCTTTCATCGGGCAAGAAATATGGTTTTTAAAACTTACAGACAAATGAAGAGACTACTCCGAAAAGTAAAAAAAGAAAAATTACCACAAAAACACTAAGACACGAAACCACACAAAACAATAAAAACCAATTAAATAGTTTTCGTGAAATTTTGTGTTTTTGTGTTTTCGTGGTAAAAATAGACTTATCGGAGTGGACTCAATGCATTAATTTTAAAATTTCAAACAAATGAAAAGAAAATTTTTATTACTGACAATTTCAATAATGATTGTTTCCTTTAGTTCAATATCCCAAAACCCGGATTCAACTTTTATTGATTCAAGAGATCATACAGTTTATAAAACAGTCAAAATAGGTACGCAGACCTGGATGGCGGAAAACCTGAAATTCAAAACTGATAGCAATAGCTATTGTTATAAAGACAGCAATATTTACTGTGCCAAATACGGCAGATTATACACATGGCGGGCAGCAAAAACAGCTTGTCCTTCCGGCTGGCATTTGCCCACAGATTCAGATTGGAACACCCTGACTACATACTTAGGTGGCCGGGAAGTTGCAGGCGGCAAATTAAAATCAACCTCATCCTGGTCAAGTCCCAATAGCGGCGCCACCGATAGCTGCGGATTTACAGCCCTTCCGGGGGGGAGCCGCACCGAAGCTGCAGTTTTTATGAATATAGGCAAAAACGGCAACTGGTGGAGTTCAACAGAAGCCAATGTGGTTGGCGCTTACATCCGCAGTTTATACGCCGGAACCGGTATTTTTGGCAGAGGTGGTTGCAACAAATCCATTGGTTGTTCAGTACGCTGTATCAAAAATTAATAACTGTTTATTGGTCCGGCTGCCTGATCTTGCAATATGGTTTTATTTACATTTACTTACATTTGGGGTTGTAAATCATTATCATTTATAACAACCAAACCGACGTTGTAACTTTTTACAATGCCACTTTCGTTAACGAAACTGGCATCGGAACTTTTCACTATAGAGGTTTCGTTAACGAAACTGGCATCGGAACTTTTCACTATAGAGGTTTCATTAACGAAACTGGCATCGGAACTTTTCACTATAGAGGTTTCGTTAACGAAACTGGCATCGGAACTTTTCACTATAGAGGTTTCGTTAACGAAACTGGCATAGTAACTTTTTACTATATCGGCTTCGTTAACGAAACCGACCTTGTAACTTTTTACAATACCATTTGTAGGTCATCATCAGGCAATAGATTATTTGTTGCTTTAAATGATAAAAAATTAAAAGCACTCCTTATTTCAGCTCCTTCACCCGGAACAAATTATCAATGTTTTTCACATGAGCATAAACCCTTGTTTTTTGATAAATTCACCAATGTTTTTATTAATGCCTTCCACATTCATGTAATGCCATTATACGCATTGCAGGTCCCGTATTTCAATTATGGTTTCATTAGTCCCTATTGATCACAACAAACCAATCATTCAGATTTCATTTAAGATTTATTTCACATCCTTAACATTTTTTTTTGTTTTTTTAAATTTTTTATTATTTTTGCGAAATAATTCTAAATTTTATTTTATGATTGCACTTGACAAATTGTTTTTAATCATTTTTGATGACGAAAGAATTACCGATGATCGTATGGATATTTTTTCGAATGATTTTAAAGACCGATTAATAACCTACGATTCTGCTCATGCATACACAAGCATGATTAATAGCACAAAAGCTGTTCTTCTGAATTTTGAAGGTAAAAAAACAAGCAAAAGCGAAACTACTTCCGACAGAATTTCGAGCACTGTCACAGTTGAAACCTACAGGTCGCAGTTCATTGAACTGACGCGAAAGACAGAAGCAAATGTGCGAACTCTGTATAACAAAAAATCGGCTGTTTATAAAGAAATTTTCACCAAATCGCTGACTTATTATGGAAAACCTGCTGTTTCAAAAATACCCGATTTTATTGATCATTTCATTGCACGGCTTACAGCCCACAGTGAACTGAGTTCGGATCTGCTTACCAAATTTACAGATTTAAAAGCATCATTTGGTGGCGCCCGTTCAACCCAGGTAACCAAAAAAGACACTGTGAAAAACCTGCAGGTTGCAATTTCTGACGAAAGAAAAGCTTTGAATTTGCAAATGACACAGAATGTTTTGCAATTGGCACATGATTTTGCAGGAAAACCGGATTTTGCAAAAGTATTTTTCGACACAACATTGCTGTTTGATCATCCTCATAAGGCAATAACTCAGGCAAACACCGATGTTAAATTAACTGTTAAGGCCCTGCAAACAAGAAACACAGGATTAAAAGGAATTGAAGGGCGCACATTGCGGGTGATCAATATGACGCTGGCTAAACTTCAAATATTTTCAGTTGCAAAAACAAAGGATGTGACACCCGGCGAAAAGTCAGTTTTTGTTGACCCCGAAGGCGACATAACTTTTACAATGGACAAGGTGGGCGACCCAACCAATAAATATCTTAAAATAAAAAACCTCAACGATACTGCTGCACAATTGATTTTTATGTTTCTTGATTAAATAATAGAATGGTAAAAAATGTTGATGAAAAATCACCATCTCAGAATAACAGGGATGGTGATTTTTTTTGTGAATAAAATAAGGGAATGTTGAAGGAATGAGGAACACGAATTTGAAACGTATTCACCATGTTCATTTGAAAAAATTTATTTGTATTTTTGAGGGCTAATAAATTCATTGATAAAAATAAAATCATGAACAAACATTTCTTTTTAATTGCATTGGCAATCCTTCCTTTCTTCAGCCTCTGCCAAACGAAGACCACCAATCATCATTCTTCAACATCGTTTGCAAATTCTAAAAAACCTTCCGGAAAAACATTTGCGGTGGCGGATGTTGTGCTTCCCGATTCGTTATTGAGGAACGATGTAGCAGGGAATGTTTTTGAAAATAAACTGGAAAAAGATGTGCTGTTCTACCCTGAAGAATTCAAAAATGATAGTTTGGTGAACACATGGAACAACGCATTTTTACAAGCCATTCAGGATTGTTACGATCAGCACCGTCCGCTGATACTTACTCCCGATGTGATTTGGCTTGCAATATGCCAGGGAGTTTCAATTCACATCAACCAAAAATACGATTCGCTGAAGGATTTAATTTTCATTAAAAATAAACCATCAACACTTTTAATCCGCAACGACAGCCTTGAATATAGTGGCAAACACTGGCGCGAACTGATGTCGTCGTTTTCGGATACAACAAGGAAATACACAAAGGATGACTACTACTCATTTTTTGTTTCTGACTTTTCAACCACCACTGAAGTTGACAAAACGGCTTATGAAATCACGTTACTGGAAAGTTACAAAAAGGCTTTTGAATATATAGGAGAGTCGGGCTGCGGTATTCCCTCAATTACCCTTACGGGAACAAAAGCCGACTGGCAAATGATACTTACAAAATTAGAAATGCTGCGCAAAATAGGACTTTCGCGCTGGTGCAATGCTCTGAAGCCGGTGATCACGGAATTTGTGAATGTGTTTGATGGCAATATAAACAAAGATTTTTGGCAGTCAATTTATAAAAGCTACAATGAATACGGAGCTTATTATTTGTCGGGATGGGTAATTAAATTTTTTCCTTACATCAAGGTTTGGGGGAATAACGGAGTTTATGACACTGCTCAGCAGTCAATGAAAATAGATGAAGCATTCGTTCCTAACAAATTTATTGATGGCAACAGGTATCTGATCTCAACATTGTCAACAGATAACTTTCCTTCGGGATTGTCAAAAATAGATGTGAAATGGATCAACGAATTTAAACATTTCACCAAACAGATGGAAGTTTGCGCAGGCTTTTTTGCAATCAAACAATATGCCGACAAATCATTGGAACCTTTAATTTCGTGGACTGTTTGTTTTAAAGACACGCTGCATCCGTCGCATATAGTACCCAACAGTTATTACCAGAAGTTGAAACATAAAGAAGAATACTGGTCGCCCAAAATTATGACCGCTGTAAGCGATTCCGCAAAATATGACATAAAGAAATTCAAGACCCAAAAAGCAGGATTGGATTTTATCCGTAAGCTGATGCTTGATTCGCTTGCAAAAGACAGCCGTTTAAAAAATATTGATCCAAAGAATGACACGCTGGAGTTTGTAATTTATTCAAACGGCACACCCGGCGATGTGAAAATTGTTGGAAACGATAGTTTGAAACTGATTGAATTTGTCAGAGTGCAGTTGCAGAAATTACCAAAAGAATGGTTTCCGGCAATGGTGAAACCCGGAGATATTTATTGGAGCATACCGGTGGAGGATAAAACGATAAAAGTTAGAGCGAATAGTTTGGTGAAAATTAGATTGTGAAAATGATTAATTTTGCCTGATTAAATAACATTCTTTTTATGGCAAAAATACTGGTGATAGATGATGAGAAAAGCATCCGCAATACTCTCCGCGAAATTCTTGAATACGAAAAATACACTGTTGATGATGCAGCCGATGGTACAGAAGGCATTGAACAGGTAAAGAAAAACCTGTATGATGTTATTCTCTGTGACATCAAAATGCCAAAAATGGACGGCATTGAAGTGCTTGAACAAATTATTCAACTGACGGATTCGCCGGTGGTGATGATCTCCGGTCATGGCAATATTGAAACTGCTGTAGAAGCTATCAAGAAAGGCGCTTTTGATTACATTTCAAAACCAATTGACCTGAACCGGCTGCTTATCACTATCCGCAATGCCATGGACAAAGCACACCTGGTGAGCGAGACAAAGATCCTGAAAAAGAAAGTAAGCAAGACGTGGGATATGATTGGAGAATCACCGGCTATCAGTCGCATCAAGGACATGATCGAAAGAGTTGCTGCCACTGATGCACGTGTGCTCATCACCGGTGAAAATGGCACAGGAAAAGAACTTGTGGCACGCTGGCTGCACGAAAAAAGCAATCGTTCGGGCAATGCATTTGTTGAAGTCAATTGTGCTGCCATCCCTTCAGAACTCATCGAAAGCGAATTGTTCGGTCATGAAAAAGGTTCGTTTACTTCAGCTATAAAACAACGAAAAGGCAATTTTGAGCAGGCAACAGGCGGTACTCTTTTTCTTGATGAAATAGGCGACATGAGTCTATCGGCACAATCGAAAGTGTTGCGTGCTTTGCAGGAAAATAAGATCATGCGCGTAGGCGGAGACAAAGAACTACCGGTGGATGTAAGAGTGATTGCTGCAACAAATAAAAATGTTCCTGAAGAAATAAAGAAAGGAAATTTCAGGGAAGATCTTTATCACAGGTTGAGTGTGATCCTTATTCATGTTCCCTCACTGAATGAAAGAGCTGATGATATTCCGATACTGGCGAAACATTTTATTGAAGAGATATGCTCAACACAAGGAAAACCATTAATGATTTTCACCAAAGAAGCATTGACAGAACTTCAAAAAATAAAGTGGACAGGCAATGTGCGTGAGCTAAGAAATGTGGTCGAACGCCTCGCCATTCTTTGCGATAAGAACATTACGGATAAAGACGTGAAGATGTTTGCGCAGCCGCTGATGAAATGATCAGTGTAAAGTTTTCAAAAAGATTATTTCATCGAAGTACGAATTGTTTACGAATATACGAATTACGAAAGCGTTGAGGATTCGTACTTCGTAGTGTCCATCATTTGGGCCAAATGAAAAAAATGTGAAAGACGTTATTTAATTTTGCAAGATAAAAAATGCATGGCAAATTACAAAACCCGTAACGATATTTGGTGCACAAATAGCCCGTTT
>CAISZK010000310.1 GCA_903889915.1 uncultured Bacteroidota bacterium | reverse complement strand
GTCTACCCTTTGTATTGGCATTTTTGGCTCAGTGATGTTCAGGGGGTTTATACAAGTTATTGTCATCCTTATTGCCGTTGTTGTCGGCTATTTACTGGCCTTTGTTATGGGTATGGTTGACACAACTGCGATTAGCCATGCGGAATGGTTTGCTTTGCCCAAGTTCAATGCACCTGTGTTCGATTTGAATGCCATCATAATTATTGCTCCGATATGCATTGTTATACTGGCTGAACATATCAGCCATTTAATTGTCACCGGAAGAATTACTGAATCAAACCTGATTGAAAACCCGGGTTACACCGCTCTCTTCTGGGGGATGGCATTAGCAATGTTTTGTCAGGATTGACCGGTTCCACTCCAAATACCACTTATGGCGAAAATATAGGAGTCATGGCAATTACACGTGTGTATTCCGTTTGGGTAATACGAGGGGCAGCCTTGCTTGCTATTGTTTTCTCCTGCATTGGAAAGGTTTCATCTGCAATTTCTACCATCCCCGTTGCCGTAATGGGTGGCATAACATTGCTTTTATTTGGAATAATTGCGGTGCAAGGGATTAGAATGTTTGTTGAGCAAAAGGTTGATTTCAGTAATAACCGAAATATGGTCTTAGGAGCAATAACTTTTGTTGCCGGTGTAAGTGGGGCGGGTATCAGCATTGGAACGGTTAAACTCAGGGGAATGGACTTAGCCGCCATTGTAGGGGTTACGTTGTCTTTGTCTTTTTGGTGTTTTGACAAACTCGGCTTGATGAATAAAGAAACTTAGCGAATTGAAAGTGATTAATAATAAAGTAGAAAAGTAAAATGTACACTAAAACTTTTAACCAAATAAACCGGAACGATGTTATGGAGGCGGGCGGGGAAGGAGCTTTTTTGGGTGAACTGACCCGGACCGGGGTAATTGTACCTCCCGGTTTTGTTGTGCTTACTCAAGCATTTGACTGCCTTTTAAAAGCTCATAACTTAAATACCCGGATAAATGAATCTTTTGTAACATTGAATCGCGGTGAAGGTTCAATAGAAGCCATTTCTAATGAGCTTTTGTCTTTTTTTTATAACGCAGAAATGCCTGAAGAAATAGCCAGAGAAGTTGAGAGCCAATATTCTCTCTTAGGGGCAGCATTGGTTGCGGTCCGTTCCAGTGCTACCGCCGAAGACAACGCAGACCGCTCCTGGGCAGGTCAATTAGAGTCATATCTTAACGTCTCAGCGGAAAATCTGTTTCATTCCGTTAAACGATGCTGGGCATCCTTGTATTCCCAACGTGCAATTTCATACACCCTAAATGAAAAAGGAAAATCTGATCCCATACAGGTGGCCGTGGTAATTCAAGTGATGGTAAATCCGGAAATTTCAGGTATCGCTTTTTCCGTTAATCCTGTGAACGAAAACTATGATGAAATAATTATTGAAGCTGCTTTCGGGTTGGGAGAGGCTATCGTGCAGGGAGAAATAACCCCTGACCACTATTGTATTAATAAAAAGTCTTTTGCTATCGTAGATATCTTTCCCTCCACACAAGAACGGGGCATTTATAAGTTGGAAGACGGAACAACCGGTTGGAAGAATATTGAAAAAGAAAAAGGAGAACAACAGAAGTTGAACGAACCCGAAATAACAGAACTTGCTAAAATGGTCATTGCCATAGAAAAAATTGCTGGTTTCCCTTGCGATATTGAATGGACTTATTATAATGGTCGGTTCAATTTTGTACAATGTCGTCCTATTACAACCCTTAGTTAAAAATTTATGAATCATCAGTTATCATTGGGTGCTGTTCTTATGAAAAAAGCACTGCTTAAAAAAATAAAATCGGAATTGGCATAACAAAACCGACAGAAGAGATTATTTCGGGCCTTTATAAAGCTGCTGAGTTTTGCGAGCCGGTAGTTTACGGAAGTAATATCAAAGGCTTTGAATCTATCGTATCAGAAAAAACTGAAAATGCACTTTTCAATGATTTGGAAGCAGGTATGATCCAGGCAGCCATCAGAGGACAACTTAGCGCAGAACCCTTTCGTGAGAGTTTCATTAGGAACTACGACAAACACTTCAATCCTATTGATGAAATGATAACAGTTATGGAGTTTCCCAATAACAGACCGATGCTAATAAGCCCTGTAAGTAACTTCACAGATGGAGAAATCTTAGAAAGAGAAAAACTTATTGAAGCATCTGTTCGATTATGCAAATCAATATCGTTGCCCGTAAAAATTGGATTGCTTTCACGTTGTCGCATTGAGGACATGGTTGATGCAGTTGGAACCCCTGTTGGGAAATTCTACAATGACACCGAGAGCCTGGTTAGCAAATACAGGGACAGCTATGATATTAAGAACTATGAAGTTGATTTTGAAAAGGCTTGCAAGGATGGTGTTACAATTCTCATTGAGCCATGAGGAACAACAGGCAATCAGGTTGTTCGAACGCTGTATTTCTTAGATGTAATACGCTTTTATGGAGCGCCATATATGAATTCTTCTCATGTTGTTCTGGAAACATTTAAAAATGGCAAAGATTATCCGGATGTAATGTTATTAGCTGCTGCTTTGGCAAATTCTAATTTAAATGACATAAAAGATACGAAATTATGAAAATGATTAAATTTTTAACCCGAAATTATTCATAATTAAGCGTATCTCTTATGTCTGAGATGTGGCAAAAAATTGAAAATTGCAGGATAATTACAGGTATGGAAGATACAGTTATTGATATTGATTACGCCCGTCATATCTGGCGATTGGAAGAAACCTGGGTTGATTGTGTTTCTAAAAAGCACCTCACTTCCGATCCTAAATTTTTTTGGGATTTCACTAAAAGAGGGCAAAAAACCGGCAATGATCTCTGTATTTTATCACGCGAACTATTCGAAAAGACTGATCCGGAACAAACTGCGATTTCAGAAAAAAAATTGCATGATTTTCTAACCTGGGTTGAACTTTTTCAGTCAAATGCAGCCTTTATTATCGTCACTCACCCTTTGGCTAAATCAGTAGAGCTGAAATTGCTGAATATTTTAAAAAAGTATGGCGTGAAGTCCGAAAACGTGGAACAGGCATTGCTTGACCTCTCTGTAACCCGAAAATCCAATGCTGCAGAAGAGGAAAATTTCGACCTTTTTATTATTCAGAAACAAATGGGGCAACCAGATTTTGATTTAGAAGAATCCCTTAAAGAACATTATAGAAAACACACTTATGTAAATTACTGAGACCCTTTTTCTGAGGGATACTCAATTAATGAATTCATAGACAGGCTGAATACTAAATTAGAATTGCCTGACTATTTTCTTCCCTATGCCGATATAATCAGTAAATTTGATATGGAAGAAAAAAAATGGATTGAGCTTCAAGAGGAATTTGTTTTTTACAGAACATTTAGAACTGAACGTTCTTATGAATCCCTGTTTTATTTAGAACGATTTCTCGCCATTATAGAATTATTTCTAAAATTAGAAGAGCATGAGTTGTCATATTACAATAAAGAGGAAATTGTTGCTTTTCTACAAATTGGTAAAAGAATAAATCCAAAACTACTAGCTGAACGCAAACTGGAATTTGCAATGTCTTTACATGATGGCATTCTCGATATGATGGAAGGCATAGAAGCTAAACGATGGATTGAATTAAATAGTGAAAAAATTGATAAAGGCATGCACGAGGTTAAAGGCCTGGCTGCTTACCGTGGAAAAGTTTCAGGAAAAGCGCGTATTGTAATGAATGTCAAAGATCAGAATAATGTGATGGAGGGTGATATTTTGATAGTACCAATGACTACACCTGATTTTATGCCAAGTTTACTAAAAGCTGCCGCATTTGTAACTGATGAGGGTGGAGTAATATGCCATGCAGCCATTGTAGCCAGGGAATTTAATAACCCCTGCGTTATTGGCACGAAAAAAGCAACAACAGTATTTCGTAATGGCGATGTTGTAGAAGTAGATGGTTTCTCTGGAATAGTACGTCTAATAACTCTTTCCGTATGAAAAGCATTAATTCGTTAAATCAATAAATTCTCTAATTATAAAAAAAAGTATTTATGAGAGATTACATTGAGGAAGTAATGAAGGTGTTTAAAATAACTAATTTAGCGGAAATCATTAAGTTTGAATAACAATTTTTTTGTACTCAGGAACATGACTATAAGTTCAGAAACTTTTTTACTCAATAAGCATCAGAATAAGCAACAGATGAAGCGAACGATAATTAAAAGAGGTCTTACTTTTAAACTTATTATTTCCATATTTTCAAGTGTTGCATTAGTTTTTATGCTCATTTTTTTTGACAATTACCATATTTCGAAAAAGATGGTTGAGAAAAATTTAAAGCTGAATGCAGAACTCATTTCGAAAAACATAGTCTATAAAGCGGAAAAAATACTTGGTCTTGTTCAGGAAATACCAAATAATTTTTCAAAAATAATCGAAGACAGCAGTTATTCGGAAGCTGAAATAAACAGCATTTTAAGATTGGAAGTAGAAAACAATACTGAAATTTGGGGCGCTTCTATTGCATATGAACCATTCTACTCCAATCCAAGAAAGAAATATTATGCTCCGTATTACCACCGGAACAAAAAAGAAATTGAATTCAAATACTTAGGAAATGATCAATACGATTATTTTACTATGGATTGGTATAAAATCCCAAAAGAATTAAACCGCCCCTTATGGAGTGAACCATATTATGATAAAGGCGGAGGAAATGTAATCATGTCAACATATTCTGTTCCTCTTTACAGGGCAAAGAATGGGGAAAAACATTTCATCGGAATATTGACTGCTGATGTTTCACTGGATTTGCTGCGTGATTATTTCGATTCAATTAAAGTATTCAAGTCGGGTTATGCTTTTATGATTTCGAAAAACGGAACATATATTTCACATCCCATTAAAAAACTCATTATTAATGAAACAATCTTTAGTATTGCTGATGGGCAGAAATCATCCGAGATGAGTGAAATTGGGAGGAAGATGATCAAAGGAGAATCAACCTTTGCTGAGACAGAATTTTATAACATAAGATACAATAAACTTAGCAGGATTGCTTATGCTCCTGTTTCATTAAATGGCTGGTCTGTCGGTGTTGTTTTTCCCGTGGATGAGTTTATGGAAGATATAAATAATCTTTTTATACGGATTATGTTTCTTGGGCTGGGAGGATTGTTTATTATTTTCCTTGTCGTTATTTTCATTTCCCGCTCTATCACAAGTCCACTGCGAAAGCTTTCAATTGCTACTGATAAAGTTGCAGATGGTGATTTTAATTTTGAAATTCCTCCTATTTCTTCAAATGATGAAGTTGGTTCATTGAATAAATCGTTTGTTAGCATGCGATTTGCTCTAAAAACATATATCGAAAACCTTAAACTTACTACATCGGCTAAAGAAAAAATTGAAAGCGAATTGAAAATTGCCCGTGATATTCAAATGGGAATGATCCCAAGAAAATTTCCTGCTTTCCCCGACAGAAATGAATTCGATATTTATGGTTTTATAGAACCTGCAAAGGAAGTGGGTGGTGATCTTTATGACTTTTTCTTTATTGATGACGAACGTCTTTGCTTTGCTATTGGCGACGTTTCAGGTAAGGGAACACCTGCAGCTTTGTTTATGGCTGTAACTTCTACCATTTTGCGCGCTGAAACTCAGATTGCCGGGTTAAATACCAACAGAGTTATTGATTTAATGAATAATTACCTGTGCAATAATAATGAAGGCAGTTTGTTTGTTACGCTTTTCTTAGGCATATTAAATATATCAACAGGTGAAGTGGAATATGTGAATGCCGGCCACAATTACCCTTTCGTTATTAGAAGTAGTGGAACTGTCAGTGAATTAAATACTTCACATTGCATCCCTCTTGGCATAAGCATAAATACGGTTTTTAAGTCGAATACTTTCAAACTTGAAAAGGGTGATACAATATTTTTATACACCGATGGCGTAAGCGAAGCATTTAACATTAACAACCAACAATATTCTATTAAAAGAATTTCTAAAATACTTGCAAATCAGGCAAACCACAGTCCTTTTGAAATCATTCATCATATCGTTGATGATCTAAAGGCTTTTTCGACAGGCGCCGAACAGTCGGACGATATCAGCATACTTGCTATTAAATATTTCAGTAAGCAACTTTCTGAGACTCCAGCTGAAATTCAACAAATAGTGATAAAAAATTCCAAAGATAATCTGTCCTCATTATCAGAAAAAATAATCCGATTGTGCAATGATTGGAAATTGTCAGCTGAGATATGCTACAAGGTGAATCTTGTTGTTGAAAAATTGATTTCAAATACTATTTTTTATGGCTACATCGATACTTTAGAACACGACATTGTTCTCAATCTAAAATGTGATAAGAATGCCATATGCATTGAAATTATTGATGATGCCATAGAATTCGTTCCTGTTGCGCAGAAGAGCGCCGATACCATATCAGATATAAATGAACGGCAAGTGGGAGGATTGGGAATTCACCTTGTAAAAAACTTTACTGATGTCTTTACTTACTTAAGAGAAAACACAAAGAATATCATAAAAATCGAAATTCATTTTTAATAAAAAAACAATTATGAAAGTAACAAATGAAAAAACATTAGAAATACTGATCATTCATGTCGAGGGCAGACTTGATGCAATAACATCCGGAGATTTTGAAAAAGAAGTAATGCCAATGATACAACAATCCGGACAGCCGGTTTTGATTGATTTTGGAAATCTCGACTATATCAGTAGCGCCGGTTTACGGACTTTACTCCTTCTTGCCAAAGAGATGAAGAAAAACAACAATTTGCTGGCGCTTTGCGGTCTAAATGAAGCCATAATGGAAGTAATTCGCATCAGCGGGTTCGACACTATCGTTTCAGTTTATCCGACAATTGAGGATGGAATTAATTTGCTGAAATGAAAATCGAAACTTTGCACAACATCGATTGTTGTAAAAAAAATTATCATTTCTGAAAGTGAAGCCTATTTAATTTGCAAGCACATTGCCAAAGCCCTACTTGCCAAAGCTCCAACCAAAGCTTTGTTAAAGAGCTTGCAAAGCCTATGTTTAGAAAATTGTTTTAAAAAAATTTCCCGACTCTTTAATAAAAATAAAAAACGCAAACACAAGCCGACACAGACAAGAAAGCAATATGACAATGACAACGAAAACTCAATATTGACAGTGGTTTACAAGGATAGACGAAAGAACACCAGGCGGTAACAGGCGTTTGCTTTCAGTGGCGGGGCAGTGCTTCGTTTGACAGTGACGTGCATATTGAAACCTTTATTCTTCGTAGAAAATTCAGTGGCGAAATCGCCACCGAACAGCAACCGCCGGATCGTTATATGTAAGGTTCTCGACACCTGACAATTAGACTAGCGCGACAATCACCCTACATATAACTAAAAAGGGAGAATTTCCATACATATGCCAGGAATCCCAACGCACAAGCAAGAGTTTGGCAGCCGCCACCACGACACCTGCCTCAGCTGCCAAACACATGCTTTTTTTGCCTGCTCGAAAACTTTCAGCTAGACTTCTAATTAGGATTTAAAAGTTACAAGTCAATTTAAATCTTAATTTAAATAACAACCATGAGTTTAGATCATTTTTAATCATTGAAATCTTTCTACATTTACTACATGAACGAAAAAAACTCTACACACAAGTCAGAAAAAACGTCACCATGACGTATACACAATCGTTGGCTCCCATAATAAAAACCCAAAAACGACAAACTTGAAATAAAAAGTGATATGGATTTTAAATCAATTGATGAAATTAAAGAGCATTTTGGAATTACATTGCCTGACAATTAAATAAAAGCCAACCATTAACTCGAACGGTTTAATTAGTGTCTGTCTCTAAATTTAAACTGTTGATAACAAGTTCAATACTTTGATAAGTAGATAAAGTACTTTACCCTGATATTTTTAACTTAGG
>CAISZK010000309.1 GCA_903889915.1 uncultured Bacteroidota bacterium | reverse complement strand
TCTCTCCCCCCACCCAAAAAAACCTGCAGCGGCTGTCATTCTGAACGAAGTGAAGAATCTCTCTTGACTTTTCGTGCAGACACTAATTAAAGTTTGTGATCTTGCTTGTGCCATCAATGACATTGGCTGAAAAAAGAGATGAAATTTTTAAGTTTTAAATGAAAATGTATGAGTAAAAAATTCTGTTGTATTTTTGTCATTGCCCTCGCAGGCGTTTTAATTTCAACCAATGTTTTTTCGCAGAACGAGAGAACGGTTGACAGCCTGAAAACTCAGTTTGTGTTAGCAAAACACGACACGGTTAAAATAAAGACACTGCTTGCTGCAGGCGACCTCTTCAAAAAATCGGATCCCGATACAGCGCTTTATTATTACAAAATGGCGCTTTTTATTGCCACCAGGATCAACAATCAAAAGTTGGAAGTTATTGCATACAGGAGTTCCGGAAAAGTATTGCTGAATATGGGGGAGAGCGACAAAGCAATGTCGGATTTTACAAAAGCTTTAAACATTGCCACTGAACTGGGGGATAAAAAAGGAATTGCCGATGCGAATAATGGACTGGGAAGCGCTTGTTACAAACAGGGACAATATGACAAAGCCACTGAATATTATTTAACGTCACTGAAAATTTCGGAAGAACTTGGGGATAATAAAGAAACTGCCGGAGTTTACAGCAACCTAGGCATGCTACAGGTGATCATTGGTCATTATGACAAAGGGCTGGAGTATTATAACCTTGCATTAAAATTAGCAAAAGAGACAAACGATAAAAAAACGCTGATCCTTATCTACAATGGGATTGGCAATGCATATTATCAAAAGTTTGATTATGATAAGGCGCTTGAAAATTATTTGAAATCGCTTGACTTTGCGAAAAAACTTGAGGACAACAGAAGCATCTCCCGTTCGTACATGAACCTCGGAAACGTTTATTATTCACAGGGGACAACAACAACCGACAAAAAACTTGCAACTGGTTTATTAGAAAAAGCGCTGGAATATGACATGCAATCGAAAACAATGATGGAAGCAGTTGGTGATAATAGTACATTGGCAATTATTCTTGTAAATATTGCCATGATCAAAGTTGAGATTGGGAATTATAAGGATGCTATTGAATATGCTGATAAAAGTCTGAAGCTGGCTCAGAATATTAATGCTTTGCAAACCCAGGTGCTCGCCTATGATTATTTATCACAAGCGTATGACAGCCTGCACGATTATAAAAACGCATACAAATATCAAAAAATGTTCAAGCTGATAAACGATAGTATTTTCAACGATGACAGTAATTCAAAAATTGCTGAACTGCAGACAAAATATGAAACCGGAAAAAAAGAAACCAGGATTGCCCAGTTGGAAAGTGAAAAGGAATACCAGGATTTGAGACTGAAAAAAAACAAAATAATAATTTATTCAATCTCCCTGGGAGGTATTTTATTGATCGCAGTGATACTCGCTTTGTTCAATGTTTACAAGCAAAAACAAACCAGGCGCAGGATGTTTGCCAAGATTATCGAAACAGAGGAAAAGGAAAGAAAACATTTTGCGGAAGAATTGCATGATGGACTGGGACCCATGCTTAGTACCGTTAGCCTTTATGTGAACGAACTCAAGTCGGATAGGCATGAACCTTTAAAGAGAGAGGAATTCCTTAACTTCACAGGCGAACTGGTGGACGATGCAATTAAAAATACACGTTCCATTGCAAACAAGCTGATGCCGGGAACCCTGAATGATTACGGGCTTGTTACGGCAGTTGAAACTTTCTGTGATAAGTTGCAAAAATCGGGAAGCATTAATATTTCGGTATTGGCTGATAAAAAAGATCGAAGGTATCATCCGGCAGTTGAAATAACCCTTTACCGTGTGATTCTCGAAATGATCAATAACACCATCAAACACGCACAGGCGAAAAGTATTTCAATTGACATCAGTGACAACGATAAAATGATCGCTGTGAAATACCATGATGACGGACAAGGCTTCGATTTTGAAAAAATAATCAATGATCCAAATAAGGGATTGGGATTAGGCAATATTCAAAACCGTGTGAAATCAATTGGCGGCAACTGCCAGCTTGAAAGCCAGCAGGGGAGAGGGATGCAGTGTTTGATAAATGTGAATTATAAAAAATACACGATATAAATTCAAAGATACAAACTCCAAATTCCAAGATCCAGGACGGGCATGGCGACCCTTGGGATTTGGAACTTGGGATTTGGATATTAACAAATTTGGATTATGACCACAAAGACTCAAATAATCATTGTTGATGATCATGAAATTTTCAGAAAAGGATTTGCAATGATCATTGGTACATTTCCCGAAATGGAGCTTGTTGC
>CAISZK010000308.1 GCA_903889915.1 uncultured Bacteroidota bacterium | reverse complement strand
TTCTCCTTCTTTCACGAGGTCATCAACAATCTGTTTGATCAGCGGAACACCATGAACCTTGTTGTATTCTTCAAATTCAAATTCCTTTTCTCCTGCTATGAGTATCTCGTCCCTGCCTTCAGCAAGTGGTGAGTTCTTGAGCAGTCTGATCATGTCATCCATCTGCGTTTCAAAATCAATCAGTGGCCTGAAAGGTTCAATATTGATAGCTAAAAAGAAATGCGAAACGCCCGTGGGTTCCGGCTTTGAGGGGGATCCTACCTGTGTGAGGAAATTTCCACCCGACAATGTGGAGCAAAGAATTTCAACCAGCAATGCAAGTCCATAACCTTTGTATCCTGCAGTGATGTCCATTCCGCCCAAAGGCAATAAAGCGCCATTTCCACCGGGTTTTATTTTCGAAGGATCTGTTGTGACATTTCCTTTTGAATCTATTCCCCATCCGATAGGGATAGATTCGTTTTTCTTTTCATACAACTGAATTTTTCCATAAGCCACAGCGCTTGTCGCCATGTCAAGAACGAAAGGAAAAGCTTTGTGTGAAGGAACTGCAACGCTGATAGGGTTTGTGCCAACCACTGCAGTTCTGCCGAAGGTTGGAGATACAAGTGGCTGTGAATTGGTCATGCTTAAGCCGATCATATTGTGCTCAAGCGCCATCATTGCATAATATCCTGCAATGCCATAGTGATTGCTGTTCTTTACTGTGACGGCAGCTATTCCTGATTGTTTTGCTTTTTGGATACACATGTTCATGGCATGATACGACACCACCTGTCCGCAACCATTGCCACCGTCAATCAATGCAATTGACGGGGTTTCGCTGACAATTTTATATGGTGTCAGTGGGTCAATGTAATTTTTACTTATCCTGCTTCCATAGTAGGAACCCAGCCTTGTCAGACCATGCGAATCAACGCCCCTCATATCTGCTGAAATTAATACTTCTCCGACAATGCGGGCGTCTTTATCAGGCACACCCAGCTTTGTCATGTAGCGGACCACAAAATCCATCAGGTCTGCTTTTTTATATCTTGATACTTTTTCCATTATTTTATTTGTGATTTTTTATTTACTGTTTTTAATTTAAGATTTATTTGATTTTCGGATCAGGTTTAAAGCGCCACCGGCTTTGAACCATTCGATTTGCGAATTGTTGTAAGTGTGATTAACCCCGAATTGTTCCAGTGTTCCGTCCGAATGATTCAACTGTACAATAAGTTCTTTTCCCGGTGCGAATTCTTTCAGTCCGAGAATGTCTATTTTGTCATCTTCACGGATTTTTTCATAATCATCTTTATCCGCAAAAGTCAGTGCAAGCAAACCTTGTTTTTTAAGATTTGTTTCATGAATTCTTGCAAATGATTTTACGATGATGGCTTTTACATTCAGAAAACGCGGCTCCATTGCAGCATGTTCACGCGAAGAACCTTCGCCATAGTTTTCATCGCCGACAACCACGGAACCTATATTCTCCTTTTTATATCCTCTTGCAACCTGCGGAACGGAATTGTAAGTGCCCGAACTTTGATCCAGCACAGAGTTTGCCATATCGTTGAAATAATTCACAGCTCCTATCATGAAGTTGTCCGAAATGTGATCCAGATGCCCCCTGTATTTAAGCCAGATGCCTGCCATCGAAATATGATCGGTGGTGCATTTCCCTTTCACTTTTATGAGCAACGGCAACGAAACATAATCATGCCCGTCCCATTCAGCAAAGGAAGTCAACAGTTGCAGCCTGTCGGAATCTTCTTTAATTTCTATGTTGATCTTCGGATCGTTTGAAGGTTCCTGGTAACCATTTTCAACCAAAGCAAAGCCTTGTAGCGGCATTTCTTCTCCCTGCGGCGTATCGAGCAACACCTGTTCTCCTTTGGTATTTGTAAGTTTATCCGTTAGCGGATTAAATGTAAGATCGCCTGCAAGCACAATGGCTGCTACAATTTCGGGCGAAGCAACAAATGCATAAGTGTTGGGATTGCCATCATTTCTTTTCGAAAAATTCCTGTTGAATGAATGGATCACCGCATTCTTTGGCTTCTTCTCAGCATCTTTGCGTTCCCACTGACCAATGCAAGGACCGCAGGCATTGGCAAATATTTTTCCGCCGATCTTTCGGAATGTTTCAAAAAAGCCATCACGCTCAGCCATGAATCTCACCTGTTCGGAACCGGGAGTTATGGTAAATTCAGCCTTTGCTGGCAGATTTTGCGCAACAGCATTTCTCACAACCGATGCGGCTCTTGAAATGTCTTCATAGGATGAATTGGTGCAGGAGCCGATAAGCCCTACTTCAATTTTCGATGGCCAGTCATTCTTGCTCACCATTTCTTTCATCTTCGAAATTGGTGTAGCCAGATCAGGCGTGTAAGGGCCATTGATGAAAGGTTCCAGTTCTGACAGATTGATTTCAAAAAACTGATCATAATATTTTTCAGGATCTGAAAGAACTTCTGCATCTGCTACAAGGTGTTCTTTGATGGCCGCAGCCATCTCTGCCACTTCTTGTCTGCCTGAAGCTTTCAGGTACCTCGCCATTGCTTCATCATATCCGAAAACAGAGCAGGTGGCTCCTATTTCAGCGCCCATATTGCAGATGGTTGCTTTGCCGGTTGCAGTGAGTGATTCAGCGCCTTCGCCAATATACTCAATGATGCAGCCTGTGCCGCCTTTCACTGTAAGAATTCCGGCTACTTTGAGAATAATATCTTTGGCCGAAGCCCAGCCACTCAGTTTTCCATTTAAACGGATACCAATAACCTTTGGAAATTTCAATTCCCATTTCATTCCTGCCATCACATCCACTGCATCGGCGCCACCAACACCAATAGCGATCATTCCCAACCCACCTGCATTTGGTGTGTGCGAATCAGTGCCAATCATCATTCCTCCGGGATAGGCATAGTTCTCAAGTAATATCTGGTGAATGATGCCTGCTCCGGGTTTCCAGAATCCAATGCCGTATTTGTTGCAGACAGTATTTAGAAAATCATAAATTTCCTTGTTGGTATAATCTGCCGTTTTCAAATCCTCAAGCGCTCCAAACTTTGCCATGATCAAATGATCGCAGTGCACTGATGCGGGAACAGCAGTCGTTTTAAGACCTGCAAGCATGAATTGCAGAAGCGCCATTTGAGCGGTTGCATCCTGCATTGCTATCCTGTCGGGAAAAAAATCGGCATAATCAATTCCCCTTTTAAAATCAGTGATGTTTTCGGTTTCAGGCAAGTGTGCATAGAGTATCTTTTCACTCAAAGTAAGCGGGCGTTTCAGTATTGCTTTTGCTTTAATAACCTTGGAAGGAAAGGATTTGTAAACTTTTTTTATTAAATCAATATCGAATAACATTTGTGTTTCTGTGTTTAATTTTCCTGTTATATTTC
Organism: uncultured Bacteroidota bacterium; assembly: GCA_903889915.1. Classification (GTDB taxonomy): domain Bacteria; phylum Bacteroidota; class Bacteroidia; order Bacteroidales; family CG2-30-32-10; genus CAISZK01. Next base: position 710 of record CAISZK010000308.1, on the reverse strand, counting down.
TTACTATAACTTTCAATACAAATGTAAATAAACAGTGAGGTGAATGCAAGTGAATTGGTAGGATAACTATACAATTTTCTGTTAATACATATAAAGCTGTTGGTTATCAATATCAATGATGCCAAAATATTTTGTTAACAGGTTGTTAAGTGATAATAATGAACCCAAAATGAAATTTAAACCTTAACAAAAAATTTACATATTAATGCCTTAACAAGTCGGGTTCTTAACATTTTCAAATTGAAAAATGAAATAAAATGAGAAGAAGGGAAAAAGATTTTTTAAAAGAAAACAGAAGTGAAAAATTGTCAGGAATAACAGTTCGAAAGTTTAGAAAACCATGTGGTGACTGACACGAATTTTTATTTTTCTTATAACGCTTATCCCTATAGTCAATTCGGCAATGTTTTTCATAGCGGTTACCTTCTGAGGGTTGATTGTTTCTTTACCACATAGACACAATAGAAACATAGGTTTCACATAGTTTATTTTCGAAAAAAATCCGGATTAATCTGTTTTACCCTATGTGAAGTTCTATGTGACTACTGTGTCTAAGTGAAAAGTTCAAAATAAATTCATCAATTTCAGTCAGTTTTAACTGACTGAAAAAAGAATCAAAAAGTATTTGGCTTTAGCCTCATAGTTACAAAGAATGATGCTAAAGCAATAAGGAACCAAACTTTATTATCAGTTGCTTGAAAGCAACTGCA
>CAISZK010000307.1 GCA_903889915.1 uncultured Bacteroidota bacterium | reverse complement strand
CAAACTAATGCTTTGGCAGAATCTATCAATAGTAAAATACAAAAGTTTATTTCTTTAAATAGAGGAACCAGAGATAGAGATTTCTTCTTCTTCAGACTTGATAATTACTATGCCATCACATCAAAATAAAATTTACCCGTGCGCTCCACGGAGGAACAAGATTAGATTGATGCTCCCCAAACCCTGTTTACACAATCTTCTATATGCTTCCAACAAGTAATAAAAGCAATCCTATAATTTTCTTGCACAAATGTGGCAAAACTTAGCATTCGGTTTCAGCTTAGTCCCGCATGAAGGGCAAAATTGTAACACAAGCTGATTGTTCTGCGGCTGCATAAAATTCTGCGGAGGCTGATAATTTTGTACGGGAGGTGCTGAATTTATATTAACCGGTGGCGTGTAATGCTGCTGCATCGGGGGCTGTTGCATCGGTTGATTCATGGACATATTATTCATTACAGTCTTTTTATGTTTTGGTTTGCGTAAGGCAAGGAAAAGTATTAATATGATTATTAATAAAAGCATAACGGAACCGCCAATAATATATGGCAAAGTGAGCCAACGCCCAATGCCGGTATTCGTTTTTGCCTGTCCTTTTACTTTGTCCCAATCTGCACTTTCGTTTTCCACATTGAATGTTGTTTTTTGTGAAAGCCCTCTTGAAGTACCGGATACCATTTCACCGGTTTTCACATCAATCCTATCATGTGTTGCCTTCGAAGTTAAGGCGACCACACCTTCAATGACCTTGAGAGTTGATGTTGTCCCATCTTCACTGACAACAAAGGTTGTTCCTTTGATCCCGGCACTGACTTGATTCATTTCAACCTCCATGGTGCCATCTATGACAAGATGTTTAACATTTATCCAAATTGTACCTGCAGCAACTATAAATTTGCTTTCTTTATCCGATGGAGAAGCAATAATTACCTCAGATTCGGGTTTCATGACAAAAGTATTCATGTCGGTAAATGATAATATTACCTGGCTATCTTCACCTGTTTTGATATGAGCGCCAACCTTAAGTTGAGTTTCAAATCTGGCATAACTCCATTCATTGGTTTGAGGATCCAACACCTGCACATCTCCGGTAATTCCGCTGAATCTCCCTCCTGAATCCCCTCCGCTTACATTACGGGCAGTAAATGTACCTCCAACATTTTCGCCTTCTTCAACAAAATTAAAATCACCTGTTATTTCATCATAAAAGTCCATGTTTCCCGACTTGGAAACCGTACCTGTCATAGTAAAAGTAATTTCAAAATGAGTATCAGCTTTTTCATTTTCGTACATGTTCATACTACCTGACCCTGTCGCATTAAATCCATCAACCGTACATGTTCCGCTTCCTTTGCCACGGACCTCCACTTTGTTTGTTTTGGCTGTTTTCGGATTTGTCATTGTGAAGCTTATATTTACCGTGGCTACTCCATCTTTGACAAAGATTGTTGAGGTACCGGTATAATCAATCCCCGGCTCGTTAAATTTCATTTTCAGTTCAAAAGTTCCTTCATCCAGGATCTTTTTCTCGTACATTGATGGGGTCCTGATAAGACCCTGTGCTGAAATAAAAGTTGCACAAAATAGTGTCAACATTAAAGTAATAATTTGATTAATCATAAGTGTATGTTTTAACAAAATGTCAATTATTTCTGATACATAAACCCGGTTAATAAACTACCTGATAACACAGGTCAACAGATCATTGCAAAAACTAATAAGTTACTAAGATATTTAGTGTGGCAAATTTATATGAAACAATGAAACAAAAGCAAATAATTTTTTACTGCCGGCAGGGATTTGCCGCAGACATGGATTCATAAACCCTACTGTTTTATTATTAAGATTTTTGATCTGATAAAGAATTCCCCAATCTACCCATTGTCCCCAGCCCTGAAAGGGCGTCGTATCCCAACATAGGGTGCAGCCCTATGATAACTACCCTCATGATATGTAAGATCATCAAACACGCATGTAAGATCATCAAACATGAGTGTAAGATCATCAAACATGAATGTAAGATCATCAAACATGAATGTAAGATCATCAAACACGAGTGCAAGATCATCCAACTCTAGTGCAAGATCATCCAACTCGAGTGCAAGATCATCAAACACTAGTGTAAGCTAACCCTGCTTAGACTTCAGCCCTTTCTATAGCAGCGTATTTGCCAAATTTGCCAATTCACTCCTCTCCCCCTTTTCCAGCCGGATATGAGCATAGATAGGATGCTGTTTTATTTTATCAATCAAATGCGACAAACCATTGCTGTGTGAATCCAGGTAAGGAGTATCAATCTGGTAAATATCCCCCGTAAAAATAATTTTCGTGTTCTCCCCTGCCCTTGTGATGATCGTCTTCACCTCATGCGGAGTCAGGTTCTGCGCCTCATCCACAATAAAACAGATATTCGAAAGACTCCGTCCGCGGATGTATGCCAGCGGTGTGATCACCAGCTTTTCATTTTCCACAAGCTCGTTGATATTCCTGAATTCCTTATCCTTTTCGCCATATTGATTCTGTATCATTTTCAGATTATCCCACAATGGTTCCATGTAAGGATTCAGTTTCGACTTAATATCACCCGGCAGATAGCCAATATCTTTATTGCTCAGCGGAACCACCGGCCTCGCAAGGTATATCTGCTTGAATTCTCTTTTCATTTCCAGCGACCCTGCCAATGCCAGCAGCGTTTTCCCCGTTCCTGCCACACCCTGCAAAGTCACCAGTTTTATAGCCGGGTTCAGTATTGCATGCAATGCAAAAACCTGTTCCGCATTCCTTGGCGTGATACGATAAGCCGACCGCTTTTCAATCCGTTCAATTTGTCCTGATACCGGGTTGAAAAAAGTAAGGATCGAAGTCTTCTCGTTTTTCAAAATAAAATAATGATTCGGATAAGGGTTTTTTACTCCAATTTCAGCGGGTTCACAAAACCCCTTCTGGTAAATTTTATCAACAAGCTCCGGGTTGATATTGTTGATCACTGTCTTCCCTGTATACAGTTCATCCAGATTCTTGATCTTCCCTGTCTCAAAATCTTCGGCACAAATGTTCAGCGCTTTGGCCTTTAATCGCAGGTTAACATCCTTGCTTACCAGCACGATCTTTTTATCAGGATTTTCATCCGTCAGTGTCAGCGCCACATTAAGAATGCGATGATCAGCTTTGTTTTCACCAAACACTTTGTTTGCATCAACCTTTCCGCTGCGCCCGTTTTCGTTCATCACCACCCTGAAACGGCCTTCAGCTTCCTGAAGTTCCACCCAATCCTGCAAAGTGTGATTCACCGAAAGTTTGTCAATGATCCTGATAAACTCCCGCGCCTCAAAATTGATTGTGTCATTACCTTTTTTAAAATTATCTAGTTCTTCCAGAACCGTGATGGGTATGGCAACATCATTGTTTTCAAAACTATTTATGGAATTATGATTATAGAGGATCACAGAAGTGTCGAGAACGAAAATCTTCTTGGTTTTAGAGGCTTTTTGATTTTTCTTAAGCATAAATTTTTTTATTAATATAGTAGCCGTAAAATTAATTCATAATTTTGCCACCTCATGAGGGGCTGTTGAAAGATTTACACGGTCCAATGTTAATAAAACGCAATTATTCTGTTTTTAGTATCTCTGACGAAAAAAAAGATGAATTTTCTTGCCCATTTATTTTTATCAGGAACCGACGAAGAAGTCATGGTTGGCAATCTACTTGGCGATTTTATGAAAGGCCGGAAAGTTACCAGTTTTGATGATAAAATTATCAAAGGAATATTGCTTCACCGCAAGATAGACGAATTCACCGACAACCATCCGCTGGTAATAAAATCCAAAGAAAGACTGCGGCCATTGTTCAAGCACTACACGCCCGTTGTTGCCGATATTTATTACGATCATTTTCTGGCAGCCAACTGGAATGAATATTCAGAAATAACTCTTAAAAAATTTGCTAAGCAATGTTATTTGGTTTTACGAAAGCATAAAGAACTTTTCCCCCCGCGTTTCCAACAGGCGTTGGTGTATATGAGGTTTAGAAACGTCCTTGTTTCTTATGCAAAATTCAGTGGAATTGATTTTGCATTTAACCGTATGGCCATACGCTCAAACTACCCGTCAAACCTGAATAACGCGACTGAAGAATTAAAGGTGAATTACAAACTCTACCTGTCTGAATTCAGAGAATTTTTCCCTCAACTTCAGGATTACATTAAAGGTGAACTATAAGAGAAAAACTTCAGAGTCATTGTTAATCCTTAGTTAATACAACCATCTTTCCATCGTTTTGCAATTATCTTTGCTCTCCATAAAAATTAACCTGATAAAAATCAAAACCAATGAAAACCGAAATAATAAAAGTCAGCAATATGCATTGCGACCACTGCGTAAAGAATATTGAAAATGCAATTTCGCAGGTTGAAAATGTCATTTCTGTCAAAGCCCAATTGGAAGATTCAACAGTGAACATACAATATGAAGGCAGCGAAGAAATGCCTGCGATTTTCCGGGAAACACTCAAGGAATGGGGCTACCCTGAAAATAACAATGAAAACACTCCCTGCAATTAGTTTTCCTCACATTTTGCACAGGTAAACACAAGAGATTTTAACGGCTAACTAAGCTACTTCTTACAATTTATGATGCATAGATAAAATATCGCAGATATGATTTAAAAATTACTACAATCAATTATCTTTGCGGTTGAATAAACCTGAGTTTATGAAAAAGATCTTCCGCAAAGTTATCAGGATTGGTGTGCTTGTAGTAATAGGAATTGCCATTCTCACTGTCATTCTTAACTTTTACATCAACCATTATTCAGTATCGTATATCTATTCCAATGTAAAAGATGTTCCTGCAGTTTACACTGCGCTTGTCCCGGGATCGCTTGTTTTTAGCGACAGCAGTCTTTCAACTGTTGTAAAGGACAGGGTTGACAAAGCAATTGAACTTTATAAAGCCGGAAAAGTGAAACGCATTCTTCTTAGTGGCGATCATGGAAGGACAAAATATGACGAGGTAAATTGCATGAAAAAATACCTGAAAGATAAAGACATTCCTGAAAAAGATATTTTCCTCGATCATGCCGGATTCGATACTTACAGTTCAATTGTCCGGGCTGAAAAAGTTTTTAAAGTAAATGACATGATTATCGTTTCACAGGCTTTTCACCTGCCACGGGCGCTTTATATTGCCAGGAAAAAAGGACTGACTGCTTACGGATGTGTTGCAGACAATCATATTTATTCAGGTATGAATGGCGTCAGGATCAGGGAATATTTTGCTAATGTAAAAGCATTCTTTTCTGTTCTGTTCAACATCAATCCCCACTTCCTTGGGCCGGAAATTCCAATAACGGGGGACAGCAGTAAGAGCTATGATTAAAGGCTGCAATAAAATAAATGTCTATTTTTGAAAGCATATTGAAATCAAAACAATGACAACATCAAATAATAAATTGCTTCAACAGGCATTGTATATCATTGCAATTTCAGCAATAATTATCTTCTCTTTCTTTTCTTTTTCCGAAGCCTATTATCCCTTGCTGAACTCAGATGGGGCTTTAAATATATTGATGACTCACACTTTCAGTCTGCCAAAAGATCTTTACTGCTGGGGACAGGACAGGGTCGGATCACTGATCCCTTTGATCGGTCACATACTAATGAAATTATCAGGGATGTCCACTGTCTGGGCATGTTCTCTTGCACATTATTTCACACTTATCGTCGGCTATTTTTTCTTCTCGTTGATGTTCCGCTCAAAATTCATCAGGCTGATATTTGCTGTAGCCTGGTTTTTCCCTCCCTGGCACATGGTTGACTTTGTCCTTTTCTCATTCAACACCCCTTTCATCATGATTGCAATGATGATCTATTTAATCAGTAAAATATTTGTTGATAAAAATAGCCTCAAAAGACCTCTTCAAATTTTTTATGTCATTTTGATCTGTGGGTTGGCTATTGCTTCTGTCTGGGTTTCCGACCTTTCATTTCTCAGCATAGTTATCCTCATTTTATTCATTCTTTACAGGTATTATTCTAACCACGAAGGAACATTTTTCAACAAGTCAAAATCTCTTGCATCATCAGTAGAATTGTATGTTGTGATCCTGATGTCCGTGATTGGATTTCTCTTTATCTACTATGCAAAAACCCATGCAGTGAAATCGGTCCTATACAACGAGAATATGATGAACAGTTTTTCAGAAGTGATGAAATCATTAGGCTTCTTACTGACATCTATTTTTGATATGCTTTGTTTTCGCTCTGAAAAAATCCTGATGGGAGTTTATGTTTATGCTGTCATAATAGCAACAGTGATAATAGCACTTTGTTATAAAAAATCTCAAAAACAAAAGAAAGAACCTGCCCCGATCAACTGGGCTTTGTTTTTTCTGATCAACGCGGTTTTAAGTTTCCTATTGCTGATGTTTTCTCATTGGGTATTTCTGAATGGCGTTGGCAGGAGATACTTCACCGTTATTTACATTTCGCTCTGGTTGGCCTTTCTTTTTTATGCAGACAGACGCTCACTCTTCAGGAATAAAGCAATTTCAATTAGTATAATCACTATTGCATTTATTTCCGTTTTCTGCAGTGTGTTTTCATTTTATTATCCAAAGAGAATGAAACCTGCCGTTGAAGTGGCTGCAGAATTCAAAACTCTCGGAAACATTGGCATCATTGCCGATTATTGGAATTCCTATATCAACGCCTGCCCTGACCCTGACATGATCAAAGCCACTCCAAATGATAAAGATTCTTACAGAAATGAAAAAATAATTGATGATGTTTTCGAACAACCTGCCATTTATGTTATCCGTGATATGTGGATGAAATCATTTCCTGACACACTTGAACAATTCGGATATACGCTTAAAAGGAAAGGTCAGGAGTTTTTCATCGGTGGTTGCTACACTTGTCAATATGAAAAAGTCAAAACTCACAAGATATTTTACCTTGCAGATCTCAAAACAAACAAAGGAAAAATAATTACTGATTCCGCATCCTCACTAAAGGTTCTCATTGCTGACAGTATTGATAGTGACAATTACAATGCCCTACAGTTTGGTCCATTCATTCATCTCGGCAAAGGAAAATTTGAAGTAACTTTCCACCTTAAAACAAAAATAAATTCCAAAGATGCACCACTGGCAACACTTGATGTAAGCAATGACTGGGGCAAAGAAATTATTGCAAAAAAGTATGTTCATACTATTGATTTTAAAAACCCGGGGAGCTTTGAAAATATTAAACTCAATTTTGATGCTGTCAAACGCCTTGGCAGTGTTGAATTCAGAATTACCTATACCGGCAGATCACAACTCAGTCTTGATTATATAGAATTGAAGCAGCTCTAGCTGAATATTTCTTTGTAAAGATGATGAAAAATCTTTAATGTACAGGGTATAAAGTATAGGGAAATAAGGGAAAAGTGATAACCATGTTCATATCCATCTAATCTTCTCTCAATACATGAACTCTCCCCTTAAACCCTATACTAAATATTAAAGCTCATCAGCTTTACCCTTCGTTACCAGCCTAAGGTATCAGATTAATTTGTCCGCTATAAGTGTGCGGCTTGCCTTTCAAATCTTTTAAACTGATTTGATAATAATATACCCCCATCGTAATATCCTTGTTCTGTTTCCCTTTATTCTTTACAGTCCCGTTCCATCCTTTTTCAAAATCTGTTGAAGTGAAGACAACAGTTCCCCAACGATCAAAAATATCCATCTCATAATCATCAGGGGAAACATTTGATCCTTTGGGTTGGAAAACATCATTCAATCCATCACCATTTGGGGTAAACGTGTTTGGAATATAGAAGGCGAAAATCTCATTCACAACAATAGTGTCCACGTAAGAATTTGTACAACCATTTGAATCGGTTACCTGCAAAGTCACATAGTAAGTTCCCACATCCATGAAATTATGCTGTGCAATTGGTCCCGACATTGCCGGGCTACCATCACCAAAGAACCATTGCCAGTTCACAATATTACCGGAAGAATTATTCTGGAAATTCACATCACCTTCGCCAAAAGTCAACGACTCATGATCAGCTGTAAAATAAGCATGCGGTCCCTGTGGATTCAAAACTGAGACCATCTCGGTTACGGTACAAAGGCTGTCGCTCACGGTGACTGTATAATTTCCTGCAGCCAAACCTGTAGCTGTTGGTGTGTTCTGGGCAGGGTTCACGCTCCATGCATAAGAATAATTTCCTACTCCTTGTGTCACCACAACAGTTGCTGTACCGTTGTCAATATTGCATGCAGAAAAGGTTGATGATGTTGAAACAAGTAGTGCTGCCGAACCCATTATTGTAACACTTGTTGTGGCAGAACATCCGGCAACATCATCAACTGTTACCGTATAAGTACCTGCTCCAACATTTGACAACAGTGGTGTGTTTTGTCCGTCTGACCACAAATAAGAGAATGGGCTTGTTCCTCCGGATTCTGCAACAGAGGCCATACCATCAGGCAATCCGCAAGTCGTATTTGCTTTATTTGTTATAAAGGCTGATGGTCCGCCAATATTTCCAACCACTGCTGTTGCTGTGGCCACACATCCGCTGCATGTCACAGTTACAGTATAGGTGCCGGCCAATACATTATTCACTATTTGAGTTGACTGTTGCGGGAAAGTATTCCACAAATATGTAAAACCCTGTGAGCATATACCTGATGGAACGGCTGTCAGTTTACCTATAGCTTGTCCGCAATGATCATTCACAGCTGTGGCGGTAGCACTGATATTTATCACATCTACAAACACACTTGCACTTCCTGTACATCCGTGCACATCTGTTCCCACAACATTATAAGTTGTCGAAACATTGGGAGTAGCAACAACAGAATTATTCGTTGTTGAATTTAATCCTGTGCCGGGGTTCCACATATAATTTAATGCGCCTGTTGCTGTCAGAGTAGTTGAACTGCCAATACACACAGGGTTTGCTGAAGTTGAAATATTTATTGTGGGAGTTGGATTCACAACAATTGTGGTATTTGCAGTTGAGTTGCATCCGTTTGTTGTGCCAGTAACAGTATAGGTTGTTGTTGAAGCAGGAGTCAGTGAAACCTGGTTTAATGTACCCAGACCATTGCTCCAGGCATAAGTTGATGCTCCACCTGCTGTCATTGTTGTTGATGTTCCCGGACAAAGTGAATTTGATGATGATGTAATGCTTAATGTTGGATTTGGAATTACATTCACAGTGACACTGGCCATATTGGTGCATCCGTTCAATGTGCCGGTCACCGTATAGGTCGTTGTAGTAACAGGATTTGCAGTGACAGGATTGGTTGTGCCAAGTCCGTTGCTCCATACATATCCTGCTGCTCCGTTTGCTGTAAAAGTAACCAGCAGTCCTGCACAAACAGTATTTACTGATGCTGTCACAGTGACAACAGGATTTACAACAACAGTAATGCTTGCAGTATTTGTGCAGCCCAGTAAAGTGCCGGTTACAGTGTAAATGGTAGTTGCAGCGGGCGTAGCAACAACCGGATTGGTTGTTCCCAGGCTATTGTTCCAAACATAAGATGTAGCTCCAAGTCCTGTCAAAGTTGTTGATGATCCCGGGCAGATAGGGTTCACTGATGGCGAAATGCTGACGGTTGGTAAGGGATTCACCACAACAGTAATGTTTGCTGAACTGCTGCATCCATTTGCTGTGCCTGTAACAGTATAGATTGTTGTGCTTGCCGGAGTCACTGCAATTTGGCTCACTGTTCCCATGCCATTGCACCAGTTGTATGTTGAAGCTCCCGTTGCTGTTATTGTGGTCGAAGCTCCCGGACAGATAGCTGCCGGTGAAGATGAAATGCTGACTGTTGGATTCGGTATTGCATTCACAGTGATGTTTGCTGTATTTGAACATCCGTTCAATGTTCCGGTGACAGTATAGGTTGTTGTTGTGACCGGATTTACTGTCACAGGATTTGTAGTTCCAAGTCCATTGCTCCATAAATATCCCGATGCTCCGTTAGCGGTGAATGTTACCATTGTTCCTGCACATACCGTAGTCGCAGATGCTGAAATCGTAACTATAGGATTTACGGTTACAGTGATGCTTGCCGTATTGGTGCATCCCAATGCACTCCCGGTAACTGTATAGGTTGTTGTTGTTGGAGGTGTTGCTGTCACAGGATTTGTCGTTCCCAAACCATTGCTCCAGGTATAAGAAGTGGCACCGCTTGCAGTTAATATTGTTGAAGAT
>CAISZK010000306.1 GCA_903889915.1 uncultured Bacteroidota bacterium | reverse complement strand
TGTCAGACTAAGAGTAGGAAATTCGGGGAAATAGTCACGTAGTGACGGTATATTGGTAGAAAAAAATATCAGGCTCAAACTGAAGTCACGTAGTGACGATATAATAAAACGTGATCAGTTCGATGAAGTTATTTTGAAAATTTCATCAATTTAAAAAATCTTAAAGATTTGGGTGCCCCAAATAATGAATAGAGAACCCCGCGGGTGGTTGTTTTCTCATCCTCCAACTTTTCTTTGCTGTATAGCTCGTAACCACAAACGATGCAAGTCACTTTGCCATATTTTGGCAGATCGTCAAAAGGAATTTCAAACATTTCATTTGCGGGATTTGAGGCCTCCACCCATTCTTTGCTGAAATCAGTGGATTGCCCGTCAATACTATCTTTCTGCAGCTTTGAAGATTTGCAGCGGGGGCACGACACCAGTCCATCACGTGGTGTTGGTTCACCCATCTTGCTGAGAAAATCACTGATCGAATCGTTTGTCAATCCACGGTCGTTGAAGATATAGTTCTTTATCTTGTTTTGAGTTTCGGGCAAATAGTCCGCAAGCTTGTAGTTGTAAAAAACTGCAAGCTCATAATCGGTGTAGTATGCCAGCACATCATCAATGTAAGCCATGGATCGCAACAATTTTGAAAAATGAAAAATAAAAATTTATTTATTCTCCAGTTTTTCGAGGATCTGCATAATTACTTTGTTCTGGTTTTCGAGGTGCATGAGGATGGTTTCAATCTCTTGTTCAGCTTTGGTGTTCACATCAAAATCAGCTTCGGCGCGTGCTTCGGCATGAGCGCTTTGTAAGTTCTGACCAATCATGATGAGTGGCATGAGAAAGATCTGGATCATGTTTGAGATGAAAAGCCATAATACAAAAGCAGGGAAGGGGTCGAAACGGGCTGACGCAGGAGCAAGCGAATTCCATCCAAGCCATATGGAAGTCCAGACAAAAATGACAAAGAAAAAACCCATGGTTCCTACATGTGTAGTGATCCACAAGGCAAGTTTGTCGAGTTTTGATAAATTTTCTTTTGCAACAATGTTGGCATTGCGTAAAGGCTTACGATTTGCTTTCAATTCGTGTAATGATTTTGGTTTGTGTGTTTCCATGATTGTTTATTTAAAGGATTGTTTAAAGTTTCAAATTAAAATGTGATCAGACTTTTATTTTCAAATAAATAACGCAATAATAAAAGGGAGTGTAATGATCAATGAAATTATTAATGGTTTCCAGATCTTCTTGTGTTTTAATTCCTGTCCGGTTGAAAAATATTTGCGAAAGAAAAATTCATTCAGAATCACTCCTCCGATAATATTCATTACAATTGTCAATGATGAACCCATTGGTGCAGCGCTAAGAATGATGACTGCTGACAATGCAGTATAAAGAATTGAAAAGATCAGGACTGTATTGGCCATTTTTTTATTTCCGATGTCTTTAAAATTTTGCATCAAAAGCACCCCTCCGAAAACTGTGGTGAAAAAGACTGAGAAACCCATAATGGCTGAACGGGAATAGATTTTTATGACGTCTTCGTTATTTTCATTGACAATTCCTGAATCAGATTGTGATTTGACAATTTCATTTTGTTCAATTTCTTTTTTCATTTGTTCAATCGTGGTTTATTAAAAGCCTTTTTTGTAATAAAGAAAATCAGTTTGCAATTCAAGGTTAATTGAATTTACAATGCTGTAAAAATACAATAAAAATAAAACTGCAACGAAAAATATGCTGATTTTGGTATTGGCACCACTTTGAACTTTGAACTTTAAAACTTGAACTTTAGACTTTTCAACACTTAACTTTTTTTAACCTATGTTAACGTTCTTTAATAGTGCTAGTAGGGCAATATGATATAATTTTGTAAAGCAAAAACGAGATAATGAATATGAAATCAAAATTAAAAATTTCAGCAGTAATTTGCCTGTTGAGCTTTGCTGCTTTCATAAATTCAGTTGTTGCCCAGGACAACAACCAGCCTAAAAGCAAATCCTATGTGAAGATCAAATCCATGAAGATTGTCAATGGTGATACGGTTATTACCGAGAAAGAATACAACGGCGATGGCAACATGGATATTGAAGATTCCCTGAACGGACAAGGGTTTGGGAATTTCAGTTTTAAATCGTTCAGCAATCCTTTTGACACATCCTTCAGACAGAATTATTCGCAAATGGAAAACATGTTCCGCAATTTTAACTTTGGCGGAAACGATCTTTTCTTCAGAAATTTTGAGTATCCCGATTTTCAAATGCCCCGCAATGGCTTTGATGTGGATTCAATAATCAAAGAGTTCAACTTCCGGAATTCTGACTCTCTGTTCCCATCATTGGGGGATAATCAAATTATTATCAAAAGTTTTAAAGATAAGAACAAGTCAATGCAGATTGACAGCTCCACTAAATCGAATCCAAACATGAATGTTCAGATCTTTGGCAAAAATAACAAGGGTCAGCAGGTCATGTACAATAAGAAAATTACAATATCGGACAATGTCAACAACACTTCAAAATTTGATAAGGATGAATTGCCCATTGAAGTGTTCCCAAACCCGGGGGATGGGTTTTTTAATGTGCAGTTCCAGCTTGATCCCGTCAATAACACCACGATTGAAATAACGGATATGGACGGAAATCAATTGATGAGGGAGTCAATGGAAAAGGAGAGCGGGACTTACACAAGGCAATTTGACATGAAAGATTATGCAAAAGGAAATTATTTGATAAATATTAAACAAGGTAAAAAGTCTGCATCAAGACTGATTATTATAGAGTAGTTCATGAGTTGGTTTTTTTTAGTTGGTTTGGGTTATAGCCTCCTTTTTATAAAGGAGGCATTTTTTTGCAAAAGGTTCAAGGTTCAAGGTTCAAGGTTCAAAGTTCCGGGTTTTGAGTTTTGAATCTTTTTAAAATAATTGTGTGATAACAAAATTTCTTGTAAATTTGTTCTTTCTAAATTCCTACCATGAAGGCAAGACATTTAACTCTCGTAATTTTTAGTTTATGCTTTTCACTGTGCACTTTTGCCCAGCAGAAATGCACTTATCAGAAAAGTCATTTTACAGTCAGTAAAAGCAGGACTGTAAACGTTTCCGGTATTAAAACCGATTGGAATGTTCAGTTGTTAAACCTTGATAAACCTGTTGAAGGTAACAAGGCCTATGCTGAATACATCAATAAGATCAAAGCTGAGGCTGAGAAGAAATATCCCAGAAAAGACTTGTCATTATTTCCCTATAATGAAAAGGTAAAATCCACACCCGATACACCGGTTGTGGTAAAAGCTTTTGAAGGAAATATTTTCGGTAATAACATCCCGAATGATAACACGCTTGCAATTTCAAATAATGGCATGCTCATTTCTAATATCAATTGCAACATTTATATCTACAACACGCAGCATAATGACACTTTGCTAAAGACTGTTTCGCTGTCAGCTTTTTCAGACACGCTGCAATTATATCCTGAGCAATATGATCCCAAATTGCTTTATGATCCATCGGTGGATAAGTTTGTCATGGCATATCTGGCAGGTTATGTTGACAGCACCAGCGACATTGTTGTTGCCTTTTCACAAACCAATAATCCTTTAGGACTGTGGAATCTTTATTACCTTTCAGGAAATCCACTCGCTGATTCAAGCTGGTCTGATTTTCCATCAATTGCACTAACACAAAATGAACTTTTTTTAACTGTAAATCTGCTGAAGGATACCGGAACATGGCAGACCGCATTTAAGCAAACTGTGATTTGGCAAATTGATAAAAACAAAGGTTACAATGGAGATACTCTGAAAACAAAACTCTGGAGCCAGATAAAATATGATGGAACTTCTATCAGGAATCTTGACCCGGTGCAGGGTGGGAGCGCTCTTGTAGGTCCGGATATTTATCTTTTATCAGACAGGAATTTTGCCATTCAGAATGACACCTTTTTCCTTTTGCACATTTCAGATGTGTTGACTGATACCAATGCTGTATTGACGGTCACACCCGTACTCTCAGATAAAAATTATGGAATGCCTCCGAGTGCAAAACAGCCACAGAACCAAACATTCGCCACCAATGATGCACGTGTACTTGGCTCGTTTATTGAAAATGACAAAATACAATTTGTGGGAAATACTATGGATACTCTTAGCGGGTTGGCTACAATTTATCACGGGATAATTAATAATTTATCCACGACTCCATCTCTTCATTTAAAACTTATGTCCGATACTCTTGAATTTGGTTATCCAAATATCTCCTATACCGGAAACGGACCTTCGGATAATTCAGCAATAATCGGAGCCGACTATTCTGCTTTTAATGTTTATGCAGGATTGTGTGCATTTAATTATAATGGCATCACAGGGTTGTATTCTTCACGGGGAATTTTAAAAACAGGTACTTCTTACATCAATTTTTTCACAAATACCGATCCCGAACGCTGGGGTGATTATTCAGGCAACCAGAGAGTGTACAATGATCCCGGCAAAGTGTGGGTTTCCGGTACATGGGGAAAGAAAGCAAGTATATATTCAAGAGTGAATGCAACATGGATCGCAGAGCTTCATATTCCTGCACCGGATGCCGGTGTTTCGAATTTTAATTTCAATGAACAGGCATCCATGAATGCATATCCCAATCCTGTTTCAGACCTTGAATTTGTTGAAGTCACAATTCCTTATAATGCTACTATTGATGTTTCATTGTTTGATAACAATGGAAAACTTGTCAGAACGCTGTTGCATGGACCTGCAGAAACAGGAAAAAATATTCTTTCATTCAGCACAAAACCTCTTAGCAAAGGCATATACTTATTGACCGTAAAAGATTCCAGGAACATTTTCCTAACGAAGAAAATTGTGAAAGAATAAAAGCCTAATTCCCCAAATCTCAAAATCAAAAATCCAAACGTATATCCTCTTGGAATTTGGAATTTGAGATTTGGAATTTATAACTTAGCTGAAAAGTTTGCAGATCACTTCTGCATACTTCTTATTGATGAACGATCTCCTGAGTTTGAGAGTGGCGGTAAGTTCCCCGGTTTCTATGGTCCAGTCGGTATCCATGAGCTCGAAACTCATGACCTTTTCAGTATCTCCCAATTCTTCGTTATACTTTTTTATTTCTTTCAGAAAACGGGCTTTAATTCTTGGCAGAGCGAGGACTTCATTGTTTGTAGTGTAAGGGATTCCCTTTATCTCGCACCAGCATTTCAAATGATTAAAATCAGGAACAATCAATGCAGCAGCAAACTTTTGATTCTCTCCTACAACAATAATATTGTCAATAAAAGATGACTCTTTTAATTTGTTTTCTATCATCTGGGGAGCAATATACTTTCCAAATGAAGTTTTGAATATTTCTTTTTTTCTTCCGGTTATCTTAAGCAGATTATCTTTATCAAGACATCCCATATCGCCAGTATGGAACCAGCCTTCTTCATCAATTGCTTCTTTGGTTAACTGGGGTTCTTTATAATATTCTTTCATCAGGTTAGGACCTTTTGCAAGGATCTCACCATCGTCAGCGATCTTTACCTGTACTCCACGCAAGACTGGGCCTACTGTGCCGAATTTATTGCAATTGGGTTCAAGAGTATTGATTGCAAGGACAGGTGAAGTTTCAGTCAGTCCGTATCCCTCAAGAACACGGAACCCGGCAGCCCAGAATATCCTTGCCAGTCTTGGTTGCAAAGCTGCTCCTCCCGATGCAATAATATCAAGGTTTCCACCCAATGCCTGCTTCCATTTTGAAAAGACAAGTTTTCTTGCGATCTTCAATTTTAAACCATAATACCAACCGTTTTCTTTGTTTAGTTTATAACTGAATCCAACAGACAAAGCCCAGAAGAATACTCCTCTTTTAATACCACTAAGCTTGCTTCCGGTTGCAATGATCTTGTCATATATTTTCTCAAGTAAACGTGGGACAGTCCCCATTATTTCAGGCTTTACCTCTTTCAGGTTTTCAGGAACATTAACGATATTATCGGCATAATAAATAGAATATCCGCAATACATGTACAGGTAATTAAGCATCCTCTCATAGATGTGACAGATTGGAAGGAAACTGAATGCCCTTGTGCCCGGAACGTAGGGAGGGATATTTGATGCAGCCAAAAAATTGCTGATAATATTTTTATGTTGCAGAACTACGCCCTTTGGATGTCCTGTAGTACCTGATGTATAAATAATTGTTGGTACGTCATCTTCAGTGATAGAATCTTTGATTGCCTGCAGCTTTTCAGGATCTTTATGCTGTGAACCAAACTCCATCAGCTCGCCAAGATATTCAAAACCATGAAGGTTTTTAAAAGTGTAAATAGCTATTATTGATGGAATATCAGTTACGATTTGTTTAATCCTGCGGTACAATTCTTCGCCGGCAACGAAAATGAATTTTACTTCTGCGTGTTGCAGGATATATTTATAATCAGAATCACTGATGGAAGGGTAAATCGGTACATGAATACCGCCCATTTGCTGCACTCCCATATCAATGAAATTCCATTCCGGCCGGTTGAAGGTTATTGATGCAATTTTATCATTTTTTTGTAAACCCATTGCCAGCATACCATAACTGAGATTGTTTGCTTTTTCAATGAAATCATCAATGCTATAATTTACCCAGGTCCCATTATCTTTCCCTGACAAAACTATCTGTCTGTCGGGCCAGTTTTCTTTATAATGGTCAAGTAAATCAAATATTCTTTTTATAGTCATCACTGATTATTTTCGGGGTCAAAAAGTCATTCAAAAAACGTGCAAAAGTA
The DNA here is from genome assembly GCA_903889915.1 of uncultured Bacteroidota bacterium. Classification (GTDB taxonomy): domain Bacteria; phylum Bacteroidota; class Bacteroidia; order Bacteroidales; family CG2-30-32-10; genus CAISZK01. The sequence goes on along the minus strand of CAISZK010000306.1, from coordinate 1,146 downwards.
TAATAATTCATTAAACGGTAACTTGAAATTTAACTTCTTTTATGCTTAATATCATCAACAGTCAATTGTCACCTGTCATTAGTCATTACCAATATTTTGCTTCCATCATAATTGACCAATGACCATTGACCAATGACCATTGACCAATGACTATTGACCAATGACTATTGACTATTGACCAATGACTATTGACCAATGACCAATGACTATATTTTTTTAAAAGTATGAACAGTATTGGCTTGTGCCGTAGGTGTAACGATCAGGTCATTGATATTTACATGGTCGGGCAATGTGGTGACATAGTAAGCAACTTCAGCGACATCGGCACCGGTCAATGGTTTGTAACCTTTATAAACATTATCAGCCGCCTGTTTGTCGCCTTTAAAACGTACAAGAGAAAACTCAGTTTCAACAGCCCCCGGGTGAATTGCCGTAACTTTTATATTGTATTTCAAAAGGTCTATTCTCATGCCTTTGGTCAGTGAATCCACCGCATGTTTGCTGGCACAATACACATTCCCGTTTTCATAAGTTTCCTTGCCGGCAATAGAACCGATATTTATTATATGCCCGGATAAACGTGCCGTCATCACCGGCATTATCTGTTTTGAAACATATAACAACCCCTTGACATTCGTATCAATCATCTGTTCCCAGTCACTGATAATTCCTTTATCAATTGGATTCAAACCTGCCGAAAGCCCTGCATTATTGATGAGAATATCAATATCTTTCCATTTTTCGTCAAGTGATGAAATCGCTTTTTCAACTTGCATTAGATCCCTGACATCAAAACTCAAACAGAGAACATCAATTTTATACTTTTCTTTTAAATTGGCTGCAAGTTCATCCAGTCGCTCATTTCTTCTTCCTGTAATTATAACATCATAGTTATTTGAAGCAAATTTCTCAGCGCAAGCCTTACCTATGCCTGAAGTAGCGCCGGTTATAAATACAATTTTTCTGGTTTTCATTATTTGGATTATTAATTATTTAGAAATTTCATAAATCAATAGTTCGTTAATTTTTCAACAAGCAATTTTCCCTATCCATAAGGCATCGAGATAAACCTTTCGCATTTTTTTACAACTCAGGTCAATTTCTAAGTTTGCAAAAATTCTATCTGCCATGATTTTATTGAGATGC
>CAISZK010000305.1 GCA_903889915.1 uncultured Bacteroidota bacterium | reverse complement strand
GAAAGAATTGCATATCATGACATTAAACAAAACCAACTACTTATCTCAAACATACTGGACCACACCCAATGACAAAGGAAAAACTCCTCTGTTTGAAAATGCTTGGTTAGGTCAACTTGATCGCGTTCCAAAACATTTTATCACAATGGAAAACATGATCGCCAAAAACAGTAAAGGCATGACTCCCCTTCATTGGGCAGCTTGCAGAGGACAGCTTGACCTAGTCCCGAATGAAATACTCACAGAAGAAAACATGCTCATTCCAGATTACCAAAACAACACTCCGCTTCATTTAGCAGCAGCGAAAGGACATCTCCACCAAGTTCCGGCTCCAATTTTGACAGAACAAAACATGTTATGCCGAAATTTCCTTGGAGACACGCCTTTGCATTTTGCAAGTAAAAGATCACTGAACTGTGTTCCACCTGCATTGATCACCGAAAAAAACATGACTGTGAAAAATGATGACGGCGGTACCCCAATTCACAATGCAGCTTTGCACGGGAATTTGAACCAAGTGCCAATTAATATACTAACATCGGCTAATATGCTTCTTAAAGATATATATGGCTATACACCTCTTTACAATGCAGCAGTTCAAAAACATTTAAAGCAGGTGCCAAAGCATATATTAAATAAAGAAAACATGCTAACGGAAAACCAAGGAGATGACTCTCCTCTGTTCATTGCAGTGTGCCAAGGTCGAGTGCATGAAATACCCGTGAAGACACTATTGGACTGTTTATCTGATACAGAAATAGATCACGCGAAAATGCATTATCGAATTAGTATTTTTGATCATTTGTTTCGCAAGAATCCATTGCTTACGTGGTTATCGATTCCAGAGTCACACCGAAAAGCAGTCATTTTCGCCTTATCAACAGCAAATCTTTCCCAGGATACATATGAAGCACGGCAATACAAAAAGCTGTTAGCTGCTATGCCTGCAGAGCTTGAAAAATGGACCGATGACAACTTGGAATCATGGTACCTTTCTTTTGGTAGTCCAAAAGACACACTTATTGAAGAAATGGAAAAGGAATAAAACTAAACTCTGCTATGAAATCAAAAACGACCAGCATCCCAGCCTGGGTGCAAGAAATCCGCCTTATCCACAATGGAATTGACGGCTATCCGCCATCTGAAATGCCGGATTCAATGGATGTCAGTGAATTTCTAAAAAAAGCAAAAGTCTTGCAAAACCTAGAAGGCGGCGGCGAATGGGACGACTTGATCTACGGTATTGAATATACAGGATCGCCTAGTACCATCTACCATCCCTATGGGCAACAGAATCCATACCGCCGACTCCGATCCGATGGAACCTGCCGTGTCGTTTACCTGGGCATGTTCAGCTACATGCACTGGCCCGTGAAATTTCGCCGTGATGTTTTATTGAAGTAGATATTCCATCGAACCCGATTCGGAAGGCCATTGGTCCGTTCAACCATAGAATCAAACACTTTCGAATAACCCAGCTGTTTTGCATTGTCCTCCAAAGTTCTGAAATGCAACGGGAATTAAACCGTTTAGCAACATCTTCACACACGTAGCAATAAACGAGCATTCTCATCCGGAGGCCAACTGTTGTAAGAGGTAAAGACTCAACCCAACATATAAAAACACAAACAATGATTACACTCAATTTTCCAAAGCCTTCCAAAGACAGACTCTTCACAGTAAGCGACATTTCCAATGAAACCTGGGCGAAAGCCACCGCAACTTTCAGCGAAATATTGCTGCCGCTCCTAGAAAAACACAACGTTGCGCTGGTAAAAATAGATTCAGAGTTCCCCACGCAATACTTTCATTGCCAAAACAACGGCAGACACTTCCAACTGCCGCTTAACATAAATATACGCCATATCGAACAAGGAATCGTGTTTTTGGATATGATTCACAGTGAAACCGAGAAAATCATTGCAAGCGGCCGCCAGGATATCTT
>CAISZK010000304.1 GCA_903889915.1 uncultured Bacteroidota bacterium | reverse complement strand
TTGCCACCTGTTTGTAATTAAATGATTGTCCCGGGTTGTCGGCGAATATTCTGAGAATGTCGTTCACCAACTTGTTTGGGCTATTTGTTTGTTTGTGTTTTTTGCGACCCATAAAAAGATTTTTTTGTAAAAGTACTCATTTCGTAGGAAAGGGAAGAGTTTGTTTTTTGAAGATTGTTCACAGTTAGATGTTCACAGTTTAATGTTTAAGGTTTCGCTGAATTTTACATTTTACATTTTTCTGTTTTACATTTTACATTTTTTTTGATTTTGTTTTAAGTTTAAGGTTCAAAGTTGGGTGAATACAGACTTTGGGATTATACCTCAAAGAAGGGAATGAAAATTATTTGATGGCACTAATTGTAAGAAAAACGCCAATGGGGGAAGAGTGCAATCAAGTGCCTGAAATATATGTTGTGAGTGGGTAAAAATAATTAACTTTGCAAAGAAAAACATGGAAACGACTTTCAGGCTTAAAGCATCGGAAATTGATACACGATTTCTTAATACGCTTAAAACTTTATTTAAAGAGCGTGAAATAGAAATTACAGTAACAGACATTGTAGAAGATGAAACAGAATTTTTAAGCAAAAACCCTAAAAATAAAGCTCATCTTTTGGAAGCTATTGAAGAAGTGAAACAGAATAAAAATCTGGTTCGTTTTTCAGGAGAAGAATTTAAAAAATATTCCAAATCTCTGTCGAAAAAATGAGACCTGTAATTTTAGCTTAAGTTGCTCAAAAAGATTATGAAAAATGGGCGCTGACAAATACCAGGATATTTAATAAAATCAATGAACTTATTGACGATATTGATCGCCATCCCTATTCAGGACTTGGTAAACCTGAACCTTTAAAACATGATTTTGCAGGTTATTGGTCGAGGAGAATAAATGCCAAAGACTGCTTGGTTTATCAAATTTCTCATCAAAACGAAATTATTATTATCAGTTGTAAAGGGCATTACAGTTAATAAATATTGCGTTGCTGCTGTGAAAAAATGTTCCACTTTTTTTTAAGAGTGGATTATTTTTTATTCAAAATTATTTAATGGCACTGTCAATGTTTCTAACCTGATTAATTCATAAACTCAAAAAATGTTTTTGATAACTGAATTATTGGAACATTTTCTTATCATAACACTATTATTTTCTTGAAATTTTATTTTTCAAACACCATCTTAAGAAAATATTCCTGCAAAATTAAAGGAAAATGATGAGTTTTTTGGAATATGAACATAGCTATCTTGGTCCGCCGTAGCAGAAAGAAAAATTTCACACAAGAAAATACTTTGATTTTTTATTTTCAGGAAGCTAACAACGCAATGTTTTAAATATACAGAGGCTCTTTTCAAATACTGATTTTAAAGGGAATTCAGCAGGAAGTTCAATGCGAATTTTTGTTTTCATTTCATTTACCCTTGCTGCAACCTTGATAATTTTGAGTTGTATGGTTTTCATTGTAGCATTGGCATATTCAGTACCACGAAGAACTTCTTTCTGTAAAGCATGAATAAGCACATAAGCTGCAGAGTGTAGAAATAATCTGAATTGATTTGCAAGAAAACTATTGCACGACATACGATCTGATTGCAAAAACAGTTTGTGATCTTTTATCCGTAATTCCATGTTTCCCCTTGCACAATAGCCTTTCTCATAAAGGTCCTGTGTTCTGTAGTCCCTCATATCTGTTACAATGTAACGAATATTTGTACCCATGGAGTTTGCTTCGACTTTTACAATCACACGTTGTGAATGTTCCCAGCTTCCTGCCTGATACTCGAATGAATGATATCGCCTGACGGCTCTGCCGTATTGTGCATATTCTCTTTCTGCACTTTTGATAGTAACCTCAACAAGTTTATGCAATACTGGGTTTCCGGTAATTCCACTGATGTGATGCACTTTTTCCTGCGAAAGACACCAATCCATAAGTTCTTTGCAACAAAAATGACTATCTCCACGAACAATAATATGTGTGTTTTTCCAACTTTTACGAATTTCCAATATTAATCGCCGAAGGATTCCATATACATCAATGTTTTTACTCCTGCGTCCAGGCTTTAATATCGTTGTAATTAGCTTTCCTGTTAAACCATCGTATATATGTAGAGGCATAAAACAATATTCACCGTAATAATCATTGAACACGATCTCTTGTTGTTGTCCATAAGCAACACTATCTGTATCATCGCAATCTAAAATGATTACAAGCGGTTCCTCTGAATATGACTTTATGAAAATGTTCAATAACGCATATGCAATGTCATATAACTCTTTGCGTGTAGGCTTATTTTCCATGCGACACATCGTGGGTTGGGATGCAAGTGGCTTGCCTGTTTCCGGCAATTGACCTGCACACATTTTAATTACGGCATCATACTTTAATGTGTCACAATCATTCGTGTCTTCATAGCCTGCGGCGATTTGAAATACTCGTTGAGAAATCATGGATTCAATGGAGTGTTCCACATAACTTTGATGGCGTTCATCTATGATACAACTTGCAATTGCTTTGATGACTCCAATATTTTTTTCCACTTCATTTAATATTAACAGACCGCCATCTGTAGATATTTTTTCTCCCGTAAAGCTTATCTCTACTGGTTTTTTATTTACTGAACTCAGGGGGAAAAGTGTCGGATGTGAAAAAATATCTGAGTTTATACTTTTCGATTCGGATTTTTTTATAATTTTACTCATGGAAAAAGTTTTTTGTTTTGACACGTCAAAGATACTGATTATCTTTGACATAACAAAGCTTTTTCCATTTTTTATGAATTATTCAGG